>JBKDZQ010000495.1:0-2444 GCA_047971325.1 Parahaliea sp. | reverse complement strand
CCGCTGACACCTGTTTTCGCGTCCTGAAGCACCATGCCCTGCTTTCCCCTGTGACGTAAATGATCAGCCTCCCGGATGGGAGGCTGCCATCGAGGTGGCCGATATAGAATCCGGACCGGTTGGCCGGCGGCTTGCCGGATACCGCAACCCTCTGTGGATAGCCATCGAGGATAGGATGGTCGCCGGTGACGGCCAGACCGATATCCCGCATGGCCTCGATGAAGCTGGCGCGAATGTCCTCATAGCTCGGCGCTATGGGCGGGCTGGGTTCTCGCTTCTCCAACCACCGTGCAAAAGGTTGCATATCGATATCGGAAGGCACCCACCAGGCTTTGCGCTGCCAGTCCCAGGTGGCGCCGGCCGCACCGGCGGCCTCTTTCTCGGCATAGGGAACAAAGAGGTAACGGCGCTTTCTCCATTTGCGGCTTTGCATGGTCGCTCCGGGGTGCTATCGAGGACGGGTAATGGGTGACCACCACCCGGCTGCAAACGCAGGTTTTGCACCGGGTGGCGGCCTGGCGGAAAACCCCAAACCCTCAACCGCTCTTCACGGACAGGCTGATGGGCTGCCGGAAGTCCGTTCTCACACCCAGCTTTTGCAGGGCTTCCGTCGCCGTTTTGCACTCAAAGGAATTGATCAATCCGTGGGATTTTATGGAATACTCCCTCGTTTTTCTCAGTGCCTCGTGGCGCTCCACGCAGTCGTTATAGGCTTTTTCCAGGGCTTTGGGCTCACCGACCAGTCGGGCAACCTCAGAATCCCAGGTTGCTTTTCCTGCTATCCTCAACACCTCGCATTGAGAGCGGGGGGCGGACCAGCCTTTGCAGAGGGTTTCCCGGCGATCCCTCAGCTCGGCACCACCGACCGTTGCCGCCAGTTGGTCTGCTTCCGTTTTGATCCGCGCTTGATACATCGCCTTGACGTCACTGCAGAGGGTGGTTTGCTTGCCCTGGCAAGCCTCGTATTCCGCCACATAGTCCACGAAGGGCAGTGCCCGCAGGCGCTGTTTTTCCGCCTCACGGGCTGCCGCCGCGCGCTCCGTTGCAACCTCACTGGCCGCGGAGCAGGCGAGCTTCACCAGTTCGTCCCGGGATTGCGGGCACCGGCCCAGAAACTCCGCCAGAGCGTTATCCTCGTAGCTCCCGTACTGGGTGAGATAGACCCGCTTCTGTTCGTCCAGGCGCTCGCCGCGCAGTTCCCGGGCGACCTGGCAGGGCACGGTGTCACGAATCTGGTGGTCGCCACACCGTTCCAGCGCGTTGTAGTACTCGGCAAAGCCCAGGGAGCGCAGCTCTTCCCGCTTGGCCTGCCGTTCGGCTGCGGCCTTCGCCTGGGCCTTCTCCGCGGCCGCCTGACGTTTGGCCGCTTCCTTCGCGGCCGCGGCCTGCTGCTTCGCCACCGCCTGCTGGCGCTGTTCGGCGGTCAGTCGGTCCACCTTGCCCACGCAGATCGCCGGTGCGCCGTTATAGGAAGCCAGGAAGGCCTTTGCGGGATCTTTGGTTTCCTCTTCCCGCAGCGTGGCGAGCACATCCACGGTGATCCCGTTCTCGAAATTTACCCCGTTGCTCAAACTCCAGAAGTACAGCAGTGCCAGGTCCGGTTTATCCGGGTGTGGCGCCAGCCGCATGGTCATGGTGGCGCGCATGCGCACACCGAGCGCATAGCGCTCGTCGCTATCGAAGGTGAAGGTCAGGCGTCCCTGGTCGTCCTCCACCGCCGGCGGGCTGCCGACCGGGATGCCAAAATGCGTTGCGGCCGCGGGGCTCATCCGCAGGCTGTAGCTGCGCAAATCGCTGTTGGCCTGGGGCACCGTGCCGCCACCGGCGGTGGCCACCAGGGAGAAGCGGAGCTTCGGTTCCAGGCCCAGCGCTAGCTCGCAGGCCTCCCCGGACAGGGGTTCATAGTCCCCCGACCAGTCCCGGGGCTTGTCGCCCGAACAGCCAGCCAGGCCGATCGTCAGCAGGCCCGCCAGTATCCATCCGGACCCGGGGGGCCTGTGATGCCGTTTATGCATTCCTGTGTGCTCCCTTGATGATGATTGGCCGTGCCATTATGGCCCTCCCCGGCGCGTTTTGGGCGGCCAATCCCGCCCTCCTTTTCGTGCTATCATGAAGAAGTGGATAGCCTGAAAAGGAGGGCAGGGACATGGCCTTATTCGATTTTCTTAAAAAAGCCTTTGGGCCGGGTGAATATGCAGCTCCCGTGGACCCGGAAATGGAAGATGCGATAACGGATGATGAAATATTCGATAGAACATCTTTTACCTGTTCGGATTGGAAACCCATCAGAAACGACTTTGAGCCGTCCGCAGAGTTTGGACACTTTATCCATGATGACGGTACCTATTACTCTGATATCTAGCCCCCTCTCTTAAACCATCATGGATTCGACATAAGGCTCGGCAGCGTGCTGCCGAGCCTTATCATTTAGCCCCCTTTACTAC
>JBKDZQ010000494.1:0-1807 GCA_047971325.1 Parahaliea sp. | reverse complement strand
AAGGGAACGGAGCGCGATAGGCTGTGGTAACGGGCTGGCCGGTATCCATGCCGATTCCCAAAGTATCTGCGCCAAAGCGACCCGGTACAGTGGCCTTCATTCTCTGGCGACCTACCTGCCTACCATCCACAAACAAGGCCACGGTCGCGCCAGCGCCTGGCTTGCCGCCCCCATCGTAGGCGAAGTCGACAACGACTGAGGATTCCCCGGTGATTGGCTTGTTGCCTCTCACAACCGTGTGCTCGCCGAAGTAATTATAGTCAAAGACTGGTACACCCTTATCCAGGTAAAGCACTATGCCTGCGGCGATACCACCAAAGCCCACTACCACGCCCTCGGGCTCAGCACCATCGCCCTTGATCTTCGCCATCAATGTCCAGGAATTATTTTTCACTGGCGGTGCCGCGGTTTCCGCAATACGAATGGCACCTTCGTAATAGGTGAACAGTCTGGTGTTGCGCTTGGCACCCGGTGGTAGCGGTTTCGGAACGCTGATGCGCGCAGCCCCTCGGTCATCCAGCGGGTACACCGAGAACTGTTCAGCCGCCTTGTCAAAGCCCGCCCGCAGTTCCTTGAGTTTTTCCGGGTGTTGTTTGGCAAGGTCATTCGACTCGGAAAAATCGCTGGGCAGGTAGTACAGCTCCCACTTGTCCTGTTCCCAGTTGCCAGGGGCAAGGTCCTGGCGCCACGGTAGCGTATGCTGAGCATTGGCTTTCCAGCCATCGGCATAGAAAGAGCGATTGCTGAGGATTTCGAAATACTGGGAATTCCGCCCCGCATAGCTGGGATCATAAAAGCTGGCCAGGAAGGAAGTGCCCGCAAGCGGCATTTGCCTTACTCCGTCCACGCTGTTTGGCATCGGGATATTGGCGGCCTCAAGGATGGTGGGAACAATATCCACAACATGCAGAAAAGCTTCCCGTGGCTTGGAGCTGGGCTGTATCTGCGCAGGCCACTTGACGATCATGGGGTTGCGTGTGCCACCCAGATGCGAAGCCACTTGTTTCACCCATTGGAAGGGTGCGTTGCCGGCCCAGGCCCAGGCCATAGGGTAGTGCGGCTCACTGCCTGGCTGGCCGACCGTGTCGAGCAGCGGGAGCATATCCTCCAGCGTTGATTGGATCCCGTTAAGGGCCGCAATGGCATTAAAGGTGCCGTCCGGACCGCCCTCCGAGGACGCACCGTTGTCACCAACAATGTAGATGACCATGGTATTCCTGGCATCGGGCCGTTCATCGATCGCCGCCAGCAGTCGGCCAACCTCATGATCGGCAAAGGCCATATACCCGGCATAATTCTCCATCAGGGTGGTGTACACCTTTTTCTGGGTCGTGTTCAGCGTATCCCACCGCGATACCCATTCGGGATGAGCGGTAAGCTCCGTGCCCTCGGGAATAATCCCCATTCTCAGCTGGTTCTGGTAAATGGTCTTGCGGTATTCGTCCCAGCCCATGTCAAATTTTCCCTTGAACCTCTCGCGCCACTCCGCGGGGGCCTGGTGGGGTGAGTGCATGGCGCCAGGCGCAAAGTACAGAAAGAAGGGCTTTTCCGGTGCGACCGATTCGGTGAGCTTCATGCGCGAGATGGCGCGGTCGGTCATGTCCGTCAGCAACTGGCAGCCTTCTTCGGCAGATTTATCCGGCTCGACGGGCGTGGTGGTCTCAAACAACACCGGATAGTACAGGTCTGTGTCCCCCGCGTTGAAGCCAGAGAAGTAGTCAAAACCCAGCCCGGTTGGCCAGCGATCGCAGGGACCGGCCACGGTGGTTTCCCAGTCCGGGGTTTTGTTATTCTTGCCGTACCACCC
>JBKDZQ010000493.1:0-6787 GCA_047971325.1 Parahaliea sp. | reverse complement strand
CCAGGGCCAAGGAGATGCTGGCCGCCGACCCGGACCGCTACTGGGGCCCCCACCAGTTCGAAAACCCCGCCAACCCGGCCATTCACGAGGCCACCACCGGTCCGGAAATCTGGGAGGACAGCAAGGGCGGGATCGATATCCTCGTCTCCGGGGTCGGCACCGGCGGCACCCTGACCGGCGTGTCCCGCCATATCAAGCGCACCCGCGGCAAGGCCATTACCACGGTGGCGGTGGAACCGACCAGTTCCACGGTAATCGCCGCCGCCAAGGCGGGCACCGAACCCAGCCACGGCCCCCACAAAATCCAGGGCATCGGCGCCGGCTTTCTGCCCGCCAACCTCGACCTGGACATGGTCGATCTGGTGGAGCAGGCCAGCAACGAGGAGTCCTTCGAATGGGCCCACAAGCTGATGCAGCAGGAAGGGATTCTGGCCGGCATTTCCTCCGGTGCCGCCATGGCGGTGGCTGACCGCCTGTCCCGGCGCCCGGAAAACGCTGGCAGGACCATCGTCGCCATTCTGCCGGACTCCGGCGAGCGCTACCTGAGCGGCGCGCTGTTCGAGGGCTTCTTCAGCGACAACGAGCTGGTGCAGTAGACCCCGGTCGGAAAGCATCCGCAACCGCATCCCCCTGGCCTGCCGTCAGCCCAGGACCCGACGAGCGTTGAGCCCTGGGCTGGAGTGCCGGGGGCTAGGAGGCACTTCGACAGCCAACCAGTACCACCAGCACGATCAATAGCCCATGCGGATAAGCCACCGTTGGCGCCAATGCGTTGTACAGATACTCTTTTATCAACCCCACCCACCCCGGGCCGAACCGCCAGCCAGCGCTGGTTGTATTGCATTGGGCCGGCTGCCGCCCCGGAGGATTCACTGGCGAGCGCCGCCTCCACTTCCAGCAGGCGGATATTGATACGGGATTGATACGTCTTCCAAATGCCATCCTGTAACCACAAAATGGCGACCACAGCGCCAGCCCAAAGGCCGGCCTGCCAGACCAGCAACAGCAGGGCTGCAAGGATGATGTTGACAAGCTTGATCAGCAATGAGAGTTTTTCATAACTGTCGTATTGGTTTTGCAACAGAACCCATTCCGACTGGTACCTTTCACCCGCGCCCGAGATCATCCCGAGGACACTCCTGTTGATGTAGATTCTTTACAGAGCGATTGTCTTCAACTCACTCAATAGACCAATGACACAAACCCAGGGCGCACCCTGCGCGGCCCCTGCGCCTGTTCCAGAGTGGCCGGCAGGTGTTGATGTTATGCCCTCGCTATTACAGGCAAGTTGCCGCAGATACTCACACTGGCTGGCTTTTCCGGTGCCTGGGCCTTGTATATCGTGTTCACGGCTCGATCACCGTCGAGCCGGTGGTGCGCCGGGCCTCCAGGTCGCGGTGGGCGCTGGCGATATCCGCCAGCCGGTAGCGCTGCTGGATATCCACCCGCAGGCGGCCGTCCAGCACCCGCTCGAACACCGCCGCCGCCGAGGCCCGCAGGTCTTGCGTACTCGCGGTATAAGTGGCCAGGGTCGGCCGGGTCACGTAGAGGGAGCCGAGCTGAGCCAGGCGCTGCAGGGGCAGCGGTTCCGGCGCCCCGGAGGCATTGCCGAAGCTCACCAGCATGCCGCGCGGCTGCAGGCAGCCCAGGGAGGCCTCGAAGGTGTCGCGTCCCACCCCGTCGAAAACCACCGGCACGCCGGCGCCGCCGGTGAGGTCCGCCACCGCCTGCACCACGTCCTGCTCGCTGTAATTGATGATGTGGGCATAGCCATTATCCCGGGCCAGCGCGGCCTTGCCCGCCGAGCCGACGGTGCCGATCACGGTGACACCGAGATCGCTGGCCCACTGGCCGAACAGCAGGCCGACCCCGCCGGCCGCGGCGTGAAACAGGCAGGTTTGCCCCGGCTGCAGGGGATAGCAGCGCTGCAACAGGTATTCCACCGTCTGTCCCTTGAGCATGACGGCAGCGGCCACGTCGAAGGCCAGGCCCTGGGGTATCGGCACCAGCCGCGTCGCCGGCAGGTTGAGGGCCTGAGCGTAGCTGCCGAGCCCCGCCGAACAGTAGGCGACCCGGTCGCCCACGGCGAGGTCTGCGCCCTCCCCCACCGCGCTCACCACCCCGGCGCCCTCGGTGCCCAGCCCGGTGGGCAGCGGCAGGGGGTAAAGCCCGCTGCGGTGGTAGGTGTCGATGAAATTGAGGCCGATGGCCCGGTTCTGCACCTGCACCATGCCCGGACCGGGCGGCACCAGTGCCACCTCCTCCAACCGCATTGCCTCGGGGCCGCCAACCGCGGCGATACGCACTGCCTTGACCATCACTGACGCTCCAGCATGCCGTGGCCAACAGCGGCCACGGTGACACAGGACTATACTGCCGCAGATGACCCGGGCAATACCAGTGTGCCCCGAATCACTAAAGAACCGGGTAGAGCGAGAGGTTTTCCGCACGAATAAACGCGGCGGCAACAGGCATATCGTCGACAGATACCCGCATATTGCCTACACCTCCCAAGCATGCTAGAGTTCACATATTGTGAACAGGGTTGTACTGTGCACGTCATTTCAAGAAAGCCATTCAAGGACGCCGCCGAGCGTTATCCCAATGACGCCACCGCCATTGATGCCTTGTACAAGACGCTGAGAAATGGTCAGTTCGGCACACCGGATTCACTGAGAGCGATGTTCCCGAGCATGGACAACTTCAAATACAAGGACAAATGGTGGGTTATCGACATCGGTGGCAATAATCTCAGGCTGATTGCCTTTATCGAGTTTCGGGACAGTCGCATGTACGTGAAACACATCGTCAATCATCCGGATTACGACAGGCTCTGTAAAAAATACGCGAAGGAGGCTAGACGATGAACTATGCCAGCGTAAAAGCCAAAGCCGACGACCTGTTCAGGGAGGCTGGTTTTGTCAGCCGCATTGACGACGAAAATGATTATGAAAAAGCCCTTGGACTGATGGATGAACTGGTCGAGGACTACGACAGGTATCTTCCGCTAATCGAAGTATTGTCGGTTTCCATTGAAAGATGGGAGAACGAAGCCAAACAATTTTCGGCCTTCAATCAGCGAATCAACCATCTGGATAGCGGTGTTGCCGTTTTGAGGACCCTGATGGATCAATATCAGCTAAGAGCGGAAGACCTAAAAGAAGAAATCGGAAGTAAAAGCCTTGTTTCAATGATACTAAACGGCTCCAGAAATCTGACGCTCAACCACATCCAGGCGCTGTCAAAGCGCTTTGGTATTGCTCCTTCTTCGTTTCTTTCACAGGCCTGAGTTATGACTGCCGACAGCACTGATGATCTCTCCACTTTGCTCTCCGCCGCCGGCGGCCAGATTTATCGCTCGTCGAATCCGGAAGCTTTTTTGAACTGGATGGTTTCCGCCGGGCCTCTGCTGGCACCTTCCCTGGCGAAGGCCGTCGACCCGGCCACAGGCCCTGTGGAACAGTTTTTCCGGCTGTTCGCTGTGGAAATCTACAACGCGACACCGCTGCCGGATCACGACCTTACCCGGCGCCCCATCCCCCGGCCCTCGCGCAATGAACCCTGCCTGTGCGGCTCCGGCCGCAGGTACAAGCAATGCTGCATCAGCATGGAGGGCATGCCGTTTGCGCAGGGCCTGAACATGCTGCGCTATGTGCTCGACCAGTATTCGGTGAAGGCGCTTGCCGAATTGCCCGGCACCCGTGTCGATACCGAAGCGGTGGCCGATACCGCCGAGCAATGGCTGGAAGAAGGCGACACCCGCCGCGCGCTGGCCCTGCTGGAGCCCTGGTTCAAGGGCAAACAGCCCATCGGTCGCCGTCACCGGCTGCTGTTCGATCTGCTGATGAATCTCTATCTGGAAGCGGATCACCCGGTCAAACGCAAGCGACTGCTGGAGCGGGCCTGCCGGTCGGACGACACCGGCATGCGCGCCGACGCCTATGAGCGCAAGGCGACCATACTGATCGATGCCGGTGATGCAGAGGGTGCCTGGGAGGCCTTTACCACGGCGCAGCGCCTGAATCCCGATTCGCCCTCGCTCGCGCTGCTGGAAATCACCCTCTTGTGCACCACTGGCGAGATCGAGCAGGCCAAGCAGCGCGCGACCTTCTGGCTGGCGCGGCTGCGGCGCAGCCCGGATGCCACGCCTGAAATACTCGACCTGCTGGCCGACTGCGCCGAGGATCCGCTGGCGGCGCTGGACGCGATAATGATGCCGGAATTCCTGCCCGAGGAGGTGAGCGGGGTCGCCGAACTGTTCGCCGCCGCCCCCGACCCGGCGGCCCGCTATACCCTGCTGCGCCACGACGACGAGGCCATGCTCCTTCCCGGCAAGGCGCTGCAGAAACTGGAGAGGCAGTGGGTCGACCTGGCGGATGCCGGCAAGCCCAACCTGACCCACACCGGACACGGCGATCCCGGCCTCTGGGAAAACAGTGCCCGGTGGCTGCCCCTGCTGCGGCGCGAGCCGGCTTTGTGGCAGAGCTTCGAGGTACTCGACGACCTGGTGCTGGCCGTCGATGCGCTGGAGGCCGAGGAACTGTTGTTCTCGCTACAGTTACCCCTGCTGGACAGGGCTGTGGCCCTGCTCGAATGCAACCTGGCGCGGGCAGGCTCCGACAGCGATGTCCGCCTGCCCTGGCCGATGCTGGAAAACCGTCCCGCGCTGCGCCTGCTGGCGCACAGTGCTTTCCTGCGCCGGGATATCGAAGGCCCCGGCGCCGGGTTTGTCCGTCAGGCCGAACTGCTGCTTCGCCTCAACCCCGGCGACAACCACGGTGTGCGCGATGGCCTCTCGGGCGCCTACCTCGCCAACGGCATGCCGGAAAAAACCATCACGCTGGCTGAACAGTATCCCGAGGAGATGATGTGCGCGCTGCCGCTCAATCATGTGCTGGCGCTCTACACGGACAAGCAGGAGGGCAAGGCGCTCAGCCACCTGGCGGCCATCGCCGACCGCTTTACGGTGGCGATTGACATGTTGCTGGCCAAAAAGCCGGTACAGCCGGAATTCTCGGGCTACGGCATACGCATTGGCGGTGAGGATGAGGCCTGGCTTTACCGCGAGTCGACACTAGCGCTGTGGCAGGCCGGCGGTGCGCTGGACTGGTTGCGGCTGGCGATGCAAGCTGCCGGCGCGAAAGGGCGCTGAAAGGCTTGTACTCAAGGCGTGTTGAAGTCACCTCGTCCATGGATACGAAGGGCTCCCCTGGTGACTGTGCGGGCAAACAGGAGAAGAAAAGCAAATCCGGGGGGCTCGCACCAGCGCACCAGCACCAGGACTATGGAGTCAGCCCTTATTGGTGAGTGACGTTATGGCACAGGTATTGGCTAGACAAGCCACAAATAAAAAGCCAAAATAAGTGCTATATTTGGTACTTAATTGGTAGTCATTATGCGTCAGATATTAGCCGATTTTTCTGTAAGCATTTCAGAATTAAAGAAAAATCCATCTGCCTTGCTAGCTCAGGCAAGTGGATCGCCTATTGCGGTTCTGAACCACAACAAGCCTGCGGCCTATCTGATCCCAGCAGAAACCTATGAGACGCTGGTGGACATGATCGAGGACTACGAGCTCTCAAGGCTGGTGGAAGAGCGCCGTGGCGATAAAGACAAAGCCATAGCGGTGTCTCTGGATGACCTATAAGCTCCGGTTTCTACCGGCCGCGCTGAAAGAATGGAAAAAACTCGGTGCTCCAATACAGAGCCAATTCAAAAAGAAACTTGCGGAGCGCCTGGAAGAACCCAGGGTACCAGCGGACAAACTGAGCGGGTATGACTCGGTCTACAAGATCAAGCTCCGGTCAGCGGGCTACCGTCTGGCCTACGAGGTAGTAGATGGTGAATTGCTGGTTTATGTGCTCGCCATTGGCAAGCGCGAGAAAGGCCGGGTCTATTCGTCACTCAAAAAGCGCACGTGATCTGGGCCGGCCAGACTCCGGGAGCGCTAGCTGAGCGGCGCTCTGTTCGAGGCGCTGTTCAGCGACAATCAACTGGCGCAGTAGAGCGCACCCGTCCTGTTCTGCCCAGTCAGATCACGACCAGCACACCCAGTGCAACCAGCACCACATGTGGATAGGCAACCGTTGGTGCCATGGCATTGCGCAAATACGCTTTCGCCAGCCCCGCCACACCGGGCCGTGTCACCCGCCAACGCTGGTTGTATTGCAGCGGGCCGCCTGCCCCGGAGGCTGTGTCGTCAAGCGCTGCTTCCACCTCCAGCAGGCGGGTATTGATGCGGGATTGCCAGGTTTTCCAGATACCATCCTGCAACCACAGGATGGCCGTCACGGCAACGACCCAGAATCCGGCGTGCCAGACAAACAGCAGCAGGGTTGTGATGACGATATTGCTGAGCTTTATCAACAATGACAGTTTTTCGTAGCTATCGTACTGATTCTGCAACAGCACCCATTCTGTCCGGTACCCGCTTTCCCTACCCGTACTCATCCTGACACACTCCCGCTGCAGTAAAATTCTTGCCATCGGCACAAATGCTCGAACATCACTGCTCTCCAGCAAGCCGTGACCACCAGCGGCCACGGTGATATCGGACTATACTGTCGCACATGGCCCGGGCAAGCCTGGCATGCAACAAGCCAAGGCAGCAAGGGCGCTACGCGCCGGGACGCCGTAACCGGTGTCCCTGCTTGAAGCGTTAGACCCTTGGCGGTCAAAAACAATCAAGGCAAGCTCCATGCCGAGGTCTGCGGGTTCTTTGGCGGCTACTGGGACGCGCACCCGGAAGATGCGCCGGGTAGCGGATTCGCAGCCCGGGAGGTGCAGG
>JBKDZQ010000492.1:0-3095 GCA_047971325.1 Parahaliea sp. | reverse complement strand
TCGGGGTCAATGGGCAGGTCGTGGCCCTTGATCAGCCTGGTAACTTCTTCTTTACCCAGTTTGTCGGATAACACTTGGGTGGAAAAACGTGTCTCGCCATTGACCTCCACCAGTCGCAGTTCGTTGGGGCCGTGCTCGTTGGGTTCCTTGCCGAAGACTTTCAGGCCGCTTTCAGCTTCGTGCAGTTTCCGGTTGGTGATGACGTACATGGATGTGCCCCCGTATTCGTCAGCTACTCTCTCTTATCCACTGGACGGTATTCGACCGGTGGTTATTAACCCGGCAAGCTTTTTTGCCGGGTTAATGTGGCACATGGACGTGCCGCCATGGGTCGACAGGCCGATGCAAGCACTTAAAATACAAGGGAATATGCATATTTCCGCCGGTATTTCAAGGACGCGCGATCCACTAGACAGGAATCTATTGGATTGCCTGGTTAATAGTTTCAGACTAGCCAAAAGCGGAGGTTTTGCAATACCGGACAGAACACCAAGAGCTTCCCCCATCCCCCGTGATGGCAATACATGGTAGTCTGCACGCGATCAACAGGGGGACTATTGATGCACTGCCCATTCTGCGCCGCTGATGACACCAAGGTGATCGACTCCCGTCTGGTTGCCGAGGGCGACCAGGTGCGTCGCCGCCGCGAATGCCTGGGCTGCAAAGAGCGCTTCACCACCTACGAGGTGGCGGAACTGGTCATGCCCCGGGTGATCAAGCAGAACGGCAACCGCGAACCCTTTGACGAGAACAAGCTGCGGGCCGGCTTCCAGCGCGCGCTGGAAAAGCGCCCGGTGTCGCTGGAAAATATCGAGGCCGCTATCAACCAGATCAAGCACGACCTGCGCGCCACTGGCGAGCGGGAAGTGAAGTCCCGGGTGCTGGGCGAGCTGGTGATGGATACTCTGCGGCAGCTGGACCAGGTGGCTTATGTGCGTTTTGCCTCGGTGTATCGCAGCTTCCAGGACATCTCCGAGTTCCGCGACGCCATCGAGCGTCTGGAGTCCGATAGCGCCAACAGCGCCGCGAAACCCTCCTGAGACTTCGCTGGCACCATCAACAGAAGCATCGCCAGAGCCATGACCGACACCTTCGACACCCGCATGATGGCGCGGGCCCTGCAACTTGCCCGCCGGGGCCGCTTTCGCGCCGCGCCCAACCCCCACGTAGGCTGCGTGCTGGTGCGCGATGGCAGCATTATCGGCGAGGGTACCACCCGGCCTGCCGGTGGCAGGCACGCGGAGATCGAGGCACTGGACATGGCCGGTGACGCCCGCGGCGCCACTGCCTATGTGACGCTGGAGCCCTGTTCCCACCAGGGCAAGACCGGCCCCTGCGCCGAGGCCCTGGTCGCCGCCGGTGTGACGCGGGTGGTGGCGGCCATGGAAGATCCCAATCCCCGGGTTTGTGGCCGCGGTTTCGAGCGGCTGCGCGCGGCGGGTATCGCGGTGGACAGCGGGTTGTTGCAGGGTGAGGCGGAAGCGGTGATTGCCGGCTTCGTCGCGCGCATGCGCCGGGGGCGGGGGCGGGTGCGGGCCAAACTGGCCATGAGCCTGGACGGGCGCACCGCCATGGCCTCCGGGGAGAGCCAGTGGATCACCGGGCCGGCGGCCCGCCGCGATGTGCAGCGCCTGCGGGCGGCGAGCTGCGCCATTGTCACCGGGGTGGGCACGGTGCTGGCGGATGACTGCGCCCTCAGCGTGCGCGAGCGCGAGCTGGATGCCACCAGCCTGGCTCTGGGTGCCGGTGAGCGCGCCCCCCTGCGGGTGGTGCTCGACTCCCGGTTGCAGACCCCGGCGGATGCCAATATCCTCGCCGGTGCCACTCCCACCCTGCTGTGTCACGCGACGGGGGTCGCCGTGCCGCCCCACCTGGCGCAAACCCAACGCCTGGTCTTGCCCGCCGGTCCCGACGGACTGGACCTGGTGGCACTGATGGCGGAACTGGCGGCACGGCAATGTAATGAAATTCTGGTAGAATCTGGCCCCCGTCTGGCGGGGGCCCTGCTGCAGGCGGGTTTGCTGGACGAGCTGATCGTCTATATGGCGCCGGTATTGCTGGGCAGCAGCGCCAATCCGCTGTTGCAACTGCCGCTGTCGTCAATGGCGCAGAAGGTGCCGCTGGCGGTGCGGGACCTGCGCCAGGTGGGGACCGACTGGCGCTTTACCCTGGCGCGCCCCTGAGTCGCCACCCCGGCCCACGCGCCAACCGAAACAGGACCAGACCCCTATGTTCACAGGCATTATCCAGGCCGTCGGCGAGATTGCCGCCCTGCAACCCGGCAGCGGTGACCTGCGCCTGCGCGTGCGCAGCGGCGAGCTGCCGCTGGCGGACGTGGCCCTGGGCGATAGCATCGCCACCAGCGGCGTATGCCTGACCGTGACCGGGCTGCCGGGGGACGGTTTCTGGGCGGACGTGAGCCGCGAGACCCTGGATTTCACCACCTTGGGTAACCTGCAGGTGGGTTCCCGGGTGAACCTGGAAAAGGCCCTGACACCCGCCAGCCGCCTGGGGGGGCACATTGTCTCGGGCCATGTGGACGGGGTGGGCGAAGTGCTCAGCAGCGCGGACGACGGCCGTTCCGTCCGCTTCGTGCTGCGTGCCCCGGACGCGCTGGCCCGCTACATCGCCCACAAGGGCAGCATCACCGTGGATGGCACCAGCCTGACCGTGAACGCGGTGCACGGGGCACAGTTCGACCTCAACATCATTCCCCAGACCCTGCGGGAAACCCTCTTCGGCAGCTATTGCCCGGGCAGCCGGGTGAACCTGGAAGTGGATGTGATCGCCCGCTACCTCGAACGCCTGGTGCTGGGCGAGGCCGCTGCCGACCCCAACGCTGCTGGCGGCCTGACCATGGCCACCCTGGCGGAAAACGGCTTCCTGCGCCGCTGAGTCGGGACAAGGATTTTTTACATGCAAGTCAACACCGTAGATGAACTGATCAGCGACCTGCGCCAGGGGCGCATGGTGGTACTGCTGGACGACGACGCCGACAGCAACAACGAGGGTGTGGTAATGGTGGCGGCGGAGCACTGCGACGCCAGCCACATCAACTTCATGGCACGCCAGGCCCGCGGCTTGGTGTGCCTGGC
>JBKDZQ010000491.1:0-1834 GCA_047971325.1 Parahaliea sp. | reverse complement strand
TCGAAGGCGGGGGAAAGGGACCATTCACCTGCCTTGTTCATCAGGAAGGCGATATTTTTTACATGGTCATCCTGGTTGCGGGCAACGATGTTGAAGGCCATGCGCAGGAACTGTTGTTCGACCTGGACCATTGGCAAACCCAATTGGCGCATCACCAGCAGGGCCTGCTCGTAGCTGTAGGCGCCGGCCATGTTGAAGTCGTAGTGGGCGATGGCGCAGAGCGATTGCATGTGCAGTTTTTCGCCGCCCTCAAGGCGGTCGAAGCGTCGCGTCATGAAATGTTGCCGGCCGCTCTCCTCGAGCAGGCGGCAGGGCGTCATGTCGATGCCGCAGTCGCGAGCCATCAGATAATAAGCGTATTCGATGAGTCCGTAACCCCCGGGATCTTCCAGTTCCTTGTCGCGATTGCCGCTGACCCCGTCGAATTTCAGCAGCCAGTACTCGAAGCCTTCACCGGCGGCCACCTGCCCGGAGCGCACCTCGTTGCTCTGCGGGTGCCAGGCAATGACCGCCTTGGCCCGGGCGCCGCCCGCCGAGGTGCCCACGCGCAGAATGTCGCGCAGTGCTTCGCTTTTATCGGCATCCGCCAGCGAGCCCTGCAGGGTGTGACGGTGGGAGAGAACGTCAGAGGCCAGTTCCACCAGCCGGTCGACTTCGACCTGCACGGCCCGGCGCGGGACCGGGCCGGTGGCGGGCGCGAATTCCAGGGCGCCCATGCCGCGATTACCGGTGTAGCACAGGCGCTCAACGGCGTTGAAACTGTCGCCGCGCCGGCCCTGGCTTGCCAGCCAGGCGTCGATCAGCGCGTTGCCGAACTTGTCCGGCAGGGAGTCGGCCAGCAGGCCCGGCAGGCCGCGGAAGGTCTCCATGGCCAGGTCGGGGAAGCGGAATACGCGGCGCGACAGGGGCATGGTGATGGGGGCGATTTCGATGCCGCTGCCGACAAACGCCGGCGCGTACTCAAAGGACGCAACAGTGTCGCCCTCGGCCAGCGACACGGCGCCGATGGTCCGGCCCCAGAGCCGCACCTCCGCCACGTTTGTCACGCGTCATCTCCCCATTGCCAGCTTTCCGGCGCGTTGTCTGCGGCCTTGCTTCCGCGTTTGCCACTGGCGCGCTGGCGGCGCCTGCCTTTGCGCTCCAGCAGTTCCATGGGGCGGGGGCCAGGCGCTGGAATCAGGTTGTCCAGCCCGGGCATGGCGTCCAGCACGCGCAGCACCCGGATCAAGCTGGAGACTTGGGAAGAGTGGCCCGCCTCCATGCGCTCGAGGGTGCGCTTGGCAATGCCGGCCTGTTCGGCAAGCTGGGACTGGGTCAGTTGCAGGTCGACGCGGCGAGCCGCCAGGCGCTGGCCCAGCTCGGCGAGTAAGGCTTCGTCGGTGTGGAGTGATGTCATCTGCATGATCGTAAGGTTCGTCGACATATCGCCCTGCAGGCATGTTTGTCGTCAGTATAGACGACTCACTGCATCTCGATAAAATAAATCGTCATAAATTGCGATATTAGGCATATAAATACAATATATCGTAAATAATTACGATATATTGTTGCCTTCGGACTTGCGCCGAGCCTTTGCCAGTCACGGCCGGCACAAACCGGCACCTGAAGCGCCTTTGTTTCAGTGGGCTATAGTGTGAACAGGCACGCTTGGGGACGAAAATAATGAAAAGACGTCAATTTCTGGGGGGCGCCGGGCTGATACTGGGTGCCGGATGTTGATTTGCATCCAAAATTGACCCACTAACCCCCCGGATTTGCATCGAATTTTGACCCACGTATAACCCTTCCCTGTTGAGGTTTCAGCAGGGGGACAAGGAGTGATAGACGTGGCTTT
>JBKDZQ010000490.1:0-7236 GCA_047971325.1 Parahaliea sp. | reverse complement strand
TGCAATATCAAGAGCAATCCCTTCCACCCCTATTCCCACTTCGACACCTCCACCATGGCGTGCCTGGCCTACGGCCAGACCTTGCTTGCCAATGCCTGTGCCGAGGCCGGCATCGCCTTTGACAACAGCGAGGCCCACTCCGCCGCCTACGACGCCGAACGCACGGCGGAACTGTTCTGCGACATCGTCAATCGCTGGAAGGAGTCGGGCGGCTGGATGCCGTCTTTTGATGACCGATAGCCCCGCGCAGGCGCGGCGCGCTGCGCCATACGCGACTGCCCCGCCGGCGGCTCAATCCTCTCCACTGATGCGATTCAGGATATCGTTGAGCGCCTTTACCACCTCGGACAGATCATCCAGACCCAGCAGGGAATACTTCAGCGACTCCTCCAGCGGCAGCAACTGGATAAGTGTGTAGGCCACCTGCCAGGCATTGCGGTAATCGATGCCGAGCTGCATGCGCTCGACATGGGGATGGACCTGCAGGTTGCGCAGGATCTCCAGCAGGGTTGCGCATTCCTCGCCCGGGGTCACCCGGGGTGGTGGTGGCTCCAGTTTCACCGCGCCCATCATCAGCTGGGTATCGGCGGTGCGGCTGCGCAGCAGGGAGAAACGCTGGCATCCCTCGATGGTGATGCCCAGCAGGCCGTCCTCGAGCTGGTCCCAGTCGACGATACGGGCGTAGGTGCCCCAGTCTCCCAGTTCCGGGCTGGCGCGGCCGCGCTGGGCCACTTCCTCGCCGCGCCGGATCCAGGCCACGCCAAAGCCAGTCTGCTGACGCATGCAGTCACGCACCAGGTCGAGGTAGCGCCGCTCGAAAACCCGCAGCGGCATGCGCCCGTAGGGCAACAGCACACCGCTCAGGGGAAACAGGGAGATTTCAGTGGTCTCGTCCATGCGGGCTCCGTTCGCGGGAGTATGGTCCGTGATGGCTCAGGCCGGCCGGCTCCACGCCTCCAGCTCGGTCAGCAATACCAGTGCTTCCTCCCGGTTGCGACCGCAGACCGCCGGCTCGGCGGTGAAGGCCGCGCAGGCGGCCGGCCGGCGCGGGTCACCAAACAGGCGGCAGGACCGGGCAGCATCCAGGTGCACGCAGGTCACACCGGCCGGCTTGCCCCGGGGCATGCCGTAATAGGGCCGCACGATAGACGGCGCCGTGCAGCAGGCGCCACAGTCCGCTCGGCATTCCATGTCACTGCCCCCCATATTACTGACCTTCCCGCCCCAGCGGCTTGAGCGCCAGCAACAGCAGGGGCAACAGCAGCAGGGCACCGAGCACCGCCGCCACCATGGCCATTACCGTGAGCAGGCCAAAGTAGATGCTGGGGTTGAAGTTGGACAGGGTGAGCATGGAAAAACCGATCACCACGGTGACGGTGGTGTAGTACAGGGCGCGACCAATGCTGCCGTGACAGCGGTACATAGTGGCCAGGTAGTTGCGGTCTTTGGGGAATTCTCGCTGGTAGCGGTGCACGTAGTGAATGCAGTTGTCCACGCCCATGCCCACCACGATGGCGGCGATGGTGATGGTCATGATATCCAGCGGGATACCCAGCAGCCCCATGGTACCAAGCACGATGCCCGCCGCCAGGATGTTGGGCGCCAGCGCGATCAGCGCCAGGTTGAAAGAGCGGAACAGCACCAGGAACATCAGCAGGATGACCACGAACACCGCGCCCAGGGTCAGGATCTGGGAGCGGAACAGGCTCTGCAACACGTTGTTGTAGAGCACCAGCATGCCGGTGAACTGCACCTCCTCCGGCGCCGCGCCCAGGGTGTCCACCAGGTCGGCGTGCATGCGCTTGAGGAAGGCGTCCCTTCGCAGGCTCTTGCTGGTTTCCATCACCCGCACGGTAATGCGCGCCTGTTCGTGGTCGGCGGAAAAGTAGGGGTCCACCATCATCGCGCGGATACTCTCCGGCAGGCTCTTTTGCACCAGCGCCAGCTCCACTGCGCCGAGATTGCCGCCCATGAGCGTGCGCACCACCTGGAAGACGGTGGACAGGGACTGGACCTTGCCGGCCTCGGGCTGGGCCTCCACCAGCGCGTGGGCGGCGTCGATACGCGCCATGCCGTCGACGCTGAACCAGTAGCTGGGCGTAAAACTGTCGCCGGACCCGCCGAAGTCGAAACTGTCGTCGCCAAACCCATCGTCAAAACCGTCATCGGCCCAATCGTCCGGCAGATCGCTTTCACCCTGCGCAGCGCCGGCGCCGTCGAAATCACTGGAAAAATCCTCGCTGTCCTCCAGGAACGGATCATCCGCCGCTGGCGGCGGGGTATCGGCAGCGGCGATGGCCTCCAGGCCCGGCAGGGGCGTATCGGCCGCCGGTGCCGACAGCACAATATCCAGCGGGATGGTGCCACCGAGTTCCGAGTCCAGCAGCTCCATGCCGCGGTAGATTTCCGTGGTGTCCTTGAAGTAGTCGATGAAGCGGTTCTCCACCTTGAGCTGGCTGATGCCGACCACCACCAGCACACACAGCGCCAGGGCCACCAGCGTGATGCCGCGCCGGAAGTGGTCGGTGGCCCGGGCGAAATGGACCGTCAGCGGCGTGCCTTCGGTGGCATAGCGCTCGGGCTGCCCCGGTGGCCACACCAGAATCAGGCAGGGCACCATGATGAAGTCCAGCAACAGGGCCACCACGATGCCCACCGTCATCATCCAGCCGAAGTCGATCACCGGCTGGATGCCGGACACCACCAGCGAGATAAAGGCCACCATGGTGGTAACCCCGGTGTAGACACAGGGCACCACCATCAAGCGCACGGTGTCCCGCACCCGCTGTCGCCGCTCGCCGCCAGGGTTGGCGGCATCCAGCTCGCGGTAGCGCACGATCAGGTGGATGGCGATGGCCAGGCTGATAATGAGCAGCACCGCCACGAAGTTGGAGGAGATGACCGTCATCCGCCAGTCGAAGAAGCCCAGCACCCCCAGCATCACCGTGACCGCGCTGCTGCAGGTGAGCAGAGGGATGACCACCCAGCGCACGCGGCGGAAGATGATCGCCAGCACCACCACCATCACCCCGAGGATGGCGCTGCCGAACAGCATCAGGTCGCTGCGCACGAAGGACACCATATCGACGGCGATCATCGGCACGCCACCCACAAACAGCCGGGCATAGTCTCGGTAACCGTCGGCAATCTCGCGCACCGAGCGCACCAGTTTGCCCTGGGCCTCCAGCAGGGTGCCGCTGCGCGCCTTGTAGGCCGCCTCCACCTCGGCCAGCTCGGCGGTTTCCGCCTCGCTCAGGTTGCGCTGATTGCGGACCTGGCGCAGGGCCTCCCGCCGCTGCAACAGCTCGGAGGCGCGCTCATCGCGCTGCAGGTTGATCTGCACCGCGCTCACCTTGCCGTCGCGGCTCACCAGCAACCGGGAATAAATCGGGCTGGTGGTGAATTCCCTGAGTGCCAGTTCGCGGTCCACCCCGGGCTTGCGCAGACTGTTCAGCGGCTTGCCGGAGGTGATGTCCGAGAGCGTCACCGGCGGACTTTCCAGCAGCGGCACATCGAGCACGGTGACCACCGATGACACCCCCGGCAAGGCGCGCAGTTCATCCGCCAGCCGCGACAGCGGCTGCAGCGAGGCATCGCTGAGCAACGGCGCGTCCGGCTGCCAGGTAATCACCAGGAAGTCCTCGGAGCGGTACTCGCTGCTGATCTGGCGGTAGAAATCCAGCGCCGGGTCACCCTGCAGCATCAGCGAATCGGCCGAGGCGTCGAGCTTGATCTTGTCCAGCTGGGAAGCGGCGGCCAGTAACAGCAGGGCCACCAGCACCAGCCACAGCCAGGGACGCTGCAATACCACACGGTCGTATAGAGAAATCACTTGCATCAGCTCTGCTCACTCTCCAGTTGCCGCAGCAGGAGCTGGTGCACACCTCCAAAGCTGCCGTTGCTCATAATGACAATGCGATCACCGTCGCAGGCCTCTCCCGCCACTGCCACCACCAGTTCCCCGACCTCGTGATACAGCGCGGCCGGCACTGGGCTCGCCCGCACCACCGACTCCAGCGACCAGTCCATGCCCCGGGGCTGGAACCAGTACACCCGGTCGGCGCTGGCGGTGGCCGCTGCCAGTTGTTCGCGATGAGCGCCCATGCGCATGGTGTTCGAGCGCGGTTCCACCAGGGCGATGACCCGCCCGCCACCAACATGGGCGCGCAGGCCCTCGAGGGTGGTGGCAATGGCCGTCGGGTGGTGGGCGAAATCATCGTAGACATGGACATTGCGCGGCCGCCCCAGCAGTTCCAGCCGGCGCTTGACGCCACGAAAGCCGGCCAGGGCCACCACTGCCAGCTCGGGGGACACCCCCACGTGGCGGGCCGCAACCACCGCCGCCAGGGCGTTTTCCATATTGTGCCTGCCCAGGTGGCCCCATTCCACCGTCAGCGGGGCACCATCGGGCCGATGCAGCAAGAAAGCGGAGCCGTCCTCGCGCAGGACTTGTGCGCGCCAGTCGGCCTCGCCCGCCTGCCCCCCCACGGCCACACTGGTCGTGGGCGTCCAGCAGCCCTGTTGCAGCACGGCGTCCACCGCCGCATTGCCCGCTGGATGGATAATCTGGCCGGAGCCCGGCACGGTGCGAATCAGGTGGTGGAACTGGCGCTGGATGGCCGCCAGGTCGGGAAAGATATCCGCGTGATCAAACTCCAGATTGTTCACAACCAGGGTGCGCGGACGGTAGTGCACAAATTTCGAGCGCTTGTCGAAGAAGGCGGTATCGTATTCGTCCGCCTCGACCACGAAGAAGTCGCTCTGTCCACCCCGGGCCGACTGGCCGAAATTAGCCGGCACGCCGCCAATCAGGAAGCCTGGCGACATCCCCGCATGCTCCAGTATCCAGGCCAGCAGGCTGCTGGTGGTGGTCTTGCCGTGGGTGCCGGAAACCGCCAGCACCCACTTGTCGCGCAACAGGTGCTCCGCCAGCCACTGGGGCCCGGAGCTGTAGTTCAGGCCGCGATCTAGCAGGTATTCCACTGCCGGATTGCCGCGGGTCATGGCATTACCCACCACCACACAATCCGGAGCCGGTTGCAGATGTTCCGGCAGGTAGCCCTGCATCAGGCCGATGCCGGCAGCTTCCAGCTGGGTGCTCATGGGCGGGTAGACGCTGGCATCGGAACCGGTGACCCGGTAGCCCAGCTCGCGCGCCAGCAGGGCGATGCCACCCATGAAGGTACCGCAAATACCGAGAATGTGAATATGCGCTGTCAACGGGCGCTCCCTGAGCGAAAAAAACCAGTGTAGCACGCGCCCCGACCCCCACCGCGGCGACGCCGCACTCTGCCACAGAACCGCGCTCTTCGCTGTGGTAATTCTGCCGATTCCGGTCCACATAAATACCGCTTTGGCGTAGAATGCCGGCACTGCAGAAGCGGGCACCGCACCCGCGCACCCACCTACCGACCACGGACCCGCCATGGCCAGGAAGAACGCCTTTTACGCCCAGTCCGGCGGTGTCACCGCCGTCATCAATGCCTCCGCCTGTGGCGTGATCGAAACCGCGCGCGAACAGCGCCGGCACATTGGCAAGCTCTACGCCGGGCGCAATGGCATTATCGGCGCCCTGCGCGAGGACCTCATCGACACCGGCAAAGAAAGCAAGGCCACCATCCGCGGCCTGCTGAGCACACCGGCGGGAGCCTTCGGCTCCTGTCGCCACAAGCTCAAGAACCTGGACGAAAATCCCGCCGAGTACCAGCGGCTGATTGAGGTGTTCCGCGCCCACGACATCGGCTATTTCTTCTACAACGGCGGCGGCGACTCCGCCGACACCTGCCTCAAGGTGTCCCAGCTGAGCGAGTCGATGGGCTATCCCATCCAGGCCATTCATGTGCCCAAAACCATCGACAACGACCTGCCGCTGACCGACAACTGCCCCGGCTTCGGTTCGGTGGCCAAGTACATCGCCATTTCCACCCGCGAGGCGGCACTGGACGTGGCCTCCATGTGTGAGAGCTCCACCAAGGTGTTCATTCTGGAAGTGATGGGCCGTCATGCCGGCTGGATTGCCGCCGCCGCCGGGCTCGCCGCGGAACAAGAGGGCGATGCGCCGCATGTCATCCTGTTCCCGGAGATCGCCTTCGACCGCAAGAAATTCCTGGCCCGGGTCCAGCGCACGGTGCAACAAAGGGGCTACTGCGTGATCGCCGCCTCCGAGGGCGCCCAGTACAAGAATGGCCGCTTTCTCAGCGAGTCCGGCGTGGTCGATGCCTTCGGTCACCAGCAGCTCGGCGGTCTGGCTCCCTCGCTGGCGGAAATTGTCAAGTCCGAGCTGGGCTACAAATACCACTGGGCGGTGGCCGACTACCTGCAGCGCTCGGCCCGCCACATCGCCTCCCAGACCGACGTGGACCAGGCCTACGCCGTGGGCAGGGCGGCGGTGGAGTTCGCCGTGGCCGGCAGGAACGCGGTCATGCCCATCATCGTGCGCGGCAGGGGCAAGCGCTATAGCTGGTCCATCGGTGAAGCGGCGCTGGCGGACGTCGCCAACCGCGAAAAGAAAATGCCCCGCGCCTACATCAGCCGCGACGGCTACGGCATTACCGACGAGGCCCGCCACTACCTGGCGCCACTGATTGCCGGTGAAGCCTATCCCGAATACCGCGAGGGCCTGCCGCGTTACACCCGCCTCAAGCTGGTGCCGGTGGCACGCAAGCTGAAAACCCGCTTCGAGGTCTGAGCGGCGCGCTGCCGCCCGGCGAGCGCAAATCGAGGGCAGCGCGGGTGGATTGCCCAATCTTACCGGGCGTCTTCAACTGCCGGACACCTCGCCGATCGCAATCCTTCCTTAGCGCCCGGGCGGCGCCTTGACCTGCGCGCACTGCGCATCCTCGAGCCGGTCCAGGGCGCGCAGCTTGCGGCAGCTCGCCAGCCCGCCCAGGGTGATGACAAAAGCCATGGCCGCCCCGGCCAGCACCGCGGGCACAGTACCGATGGCCGCGGCCACGGCTCCGGCGCGGAAGTCACCGAGGTCGTTGGAGGTGGCGATGAACAGGGAGTTGACCGCGCTGACCCGCCCCCGCAGGGTATCGGGCGTGGCCAGCTGGATCAGGGTGAGACGAATGTTCACGCTGACCATGTCCGAAGCGCCATAGACAAACAGCGCCGCCAGACTGAGCCACAGTTGCCCCGACAGGGCAAATACCAGGATCGACAGGGAAAACACCAGCAGGGCAGCAAACAGCCAGCGCCCGGCCTGGCGCATGGCCGGCAGGCGCGCCAGCAGCG
>JBKDZQ010000489.1:0-3029 GCA_047971325.1 Parahaliea sp. | reverse complement strand
AAAAAAAAAAAAAAGTAACACACAGCACCGGCAAAATTGCGCACCCACAGCAGGTTGCCGATCAGGAACTGCTGGAAATCCCCGGTGGACTTGATCAGCTTGCGGGCCAGCTCGTTGTTGTCGATCAGCGAGCGTTGCAGGGTGGCGAGGCTTTCCAGCCCGTTCTCCAGCAGCTGGCGCCGCTGATCGAATGCCTTGTCCACCAGCTCCTGGGTGGAGGGGTTCATGGCGCTGCTGTCGATGCCCAGGTCCGCCAGGTATTTGTCCCGTTGCCCCAGCTGTCGCAGTTCCTCCTCGGCATCGATGAAGGCAATGGAGGTATTGGCGATGAGGTCGTCGCGGGCCTTGATCTCCCTGCCGATCCGGGCGGTGTCGGGCAGGCTGTCCATGCTGTTGAACATCACGCGGACCAACACTTCCTTGCGGCCCGCTACCTCCAGCCGTCGGCGCATCAGGCTCGAACCCTGCTCGATCGAATCGAGCTGTTCCTGGGTCTGGCGCAAGCGGGTGCGGGCGGCCTCCTGTTGGGTGCCGACCGTGTGCAATTGCTCGGCCAGCGTGCGGTTGGCTTCCACCAGGGCGCGCACCGCGGCATTCTCGTCGCGCGCCTGTGCCTGCAGGGCGGCGGTTTCCTGCAGTTTTTCCACGCTGGCGCTGTTCTGGGCCGCCTCGACCCGCTGCCCGAGGGCTTTCAGCTTCAGGTCGGCGTCGCTCAGCGCCTGGCTTAGCCAGGCCCGTTCGGCAGTGGCGATATCCGCCCGGGCGGGTTCGCTCAACAGCATGGCTTCAAGGCTTTCGTTCTCTGCCAGCAAGGCCTGGTGCCGGGCCCGGGCCAGGGCTTTCACCACGCTCTGTTGCAGGGTTCCGGGCTGCATGTTCAGCGCTGTGCGGTTGCCGACCAGTTCACCCTGCAATGCGGCCAGGCGGTCCTGGGTCTGTGTCCGCTTGCCGGGGCGTTGCTCGAGTTCGTTCAGCACCGCTTCCAGGCGCTCATTCAGCCGCTTGCGCTCGGTTTGCACCAGCGCGAGCTGGCTTTCCAGTTCGGCGACATCGGCGCTTCGGGGAATGAACTGGTCGGGATCCGGAGGGGAGGCCTGGGCGGCGGTCAACTGCTGGCGAAAGCCCTCGATGGTCTTCTTCGCGCCGCTGACGATAGCCTCCTGCTCACTGGTGGCCGCCTTGAATTTAGCCGTGTCCTCCAGCAGCCGGGAGGCACTGCCGAGCTGGGATTGCAGCTCACTGCGGTCCTGGTCGCCCAGCTCTTTCGCTTGCTCAACCTCGGTGGTGAGGCTGGCCAGGTCGGTCTCGCCCAGTGGCTGGAAGTCCGGCCTGCTCTGGGCGGCGACCGCCAGCGGCAGCCACAGCAGGATCAGGGCGAGCACGCCAGCCCGTGCCGTCAGGTGCGGTGGCTTTGCTGTGCGCACAGCAGGGCTTTCGATCCGTGGCAACAGGCAGTCGAGGAGGGATGGGATAGGCGCGTTCATCTCGCTCAGTGGTTCTCCGGTTATTTACTGCGGTTGTCGCGATCCTGGCGGCTCACCTGGCCAGCAGCGCTATGGTACAGGATAGTCGCTCCGGGATGTCCCGGCGGGACCGGGGTTGACACCCGGCCGCGCTATTTTGGTGCGCATGTGCACCAATTTTTCCCGCTCCGCCCCGTTTCTGGGCTGTGATTGGCGCCCCTGTGTGCCGCATGGGGGGAGTTCCGCGGGTTTCCACTTTTGGCACAGATATTGAATAACCCCCATCGTGAGACTCTTGGCCACTGCGGCCATTGAGGCAGCGACAAGCAATGGGGCGCTAGGGTTCCGGTCGGTGTGACACCGATGTCTGGTCCGAGAGCATCCGACCTGTTTGGTCCACCCGTCACTGGCAGTGGCAGGTTTTCCAGGGGGGTTACACGGCGGGATAAAAGCCCGGGAGACCTGTCTGGTGCGAGTTTGCCAGGAGTTCTCCGTGTAGCCACTGCGACCGGCAGCCCGCACAGGGTGATTGCCGTGGCCGTGACACTGGACGACAAACGGACAAACTGGAGGTTCGCGATGAAGCGTCTCGCCGTTCTACTTTTCGCCTCAACACTCTCTTTTACATTTTCTTCCTCCGCCAGTGCCAGGGACAGCTTCCGGGTCTGCTGGTCGATCTATGTCGGCTGGATGCCCTGGGCCTACGGCGCAGAGCAGGGCATCGTTAAAAAATGGGGCGACAAGTACGGCCTCGATATCGAGGTGGTGCAGATCAACGACTATATCGAGTCCGTCAACCAGTACACCGTCGGTGGATTCGACGCCTGCACCATGACCAATATGGACGCCCTGACCATTCCCGCGGCGGGCGGGGTGGACAGCACCGCGCTGATTGTCGGCGACTTCTCCAACGGCAACGACGGCATTGTCCTGAAGGGCAAGCGGGAGCTGGCGCAGATCAGGGGGCAGAAGGTCAATCTGGTGGAGTTGAGCGTGTCCCACTACCTGCTGGCGCGGGGCCTGGAGTCTGTTGGCCTGAGCGAGGCCGACATTACCGTGGTGAACACCTCCGACGCCGACATGGTGGCGGTGTACGGCACGCGTGATGTCACCGCCGTGGCCACCTGGAACCCGCTGCTGGGCGAGATCAGCGCCACGCCGGACAGCCACAAGGTGTTCGATTCATCGCGCATTCCCGGTGAGATCATCGACCTGCTGGTGGTGAACACCGAAACCCTGCAGGCTAACCCCGGCCTGGGCAAGGCGCTGGCGGGCGCCTGGTACGAAATCATGGGACGGATGGCGGGCGCGCAAGCCACTGACGCGAAAACCTACATGGCGACGGCTTCCGGCACCGACCTGGCGGGCTTCGAGGCACAGTTGGCGAGCACCGAGATGTTCTATACCCCGACACAGGCGCTGGCACTGACCCGCAGCCCCCGTCTGCTGGAATCCATGAAGCACGTGGCGGAGTTTTCCTTCGAGCACGGGCTGCTCGGTGATGGTGCCCCCAGTGCCGATTTTGTCGGTGTGCAGATGCCGGCGGGCGTCTATGGTGACCGCTCC
>JBKDZQ010000488.1:0-2969 GCA_047971325.1 Parahaliea sp. | reverse complement strand
GCGAAGTAGACAGATCATGATGAGCGCCACCGCCGCGAACCGGCCAATCAACCACAGCCACAGCAAGGACGCCAGCGGGCGCGGGACGGCGGTGATCGTCTACGGCCTGCAACTGGGCGCCATCATGACCCTGGTGAGCGCCGCCCTGGGCGCCCTGGTGGCCCTGCTGTGGCTGCCCCGCAGCGCCGACTGGGTGGCCAGTCACCTGCGCTACCAGATCGGCACCTTCGCGGGTTCGGTGGTGGGCTTTGCCCTGGGCGGTCTCGCCTGGTGGCTGCTGGGGGGCGCCGGCATGCCCGCGCAGATGGCCTGGACCCTGGGTTACCTGGTGTTCACCGGCGAACTGGTGTGGCTGGTGGGGCGCTGCGCCTTCGGGCTCTACCGCCTGTTCGCCCATCGGGGCGTGGGCAGGGGCGACTGAAGCGCGCGCTCAACCACCGGTAATCTGCCGGTAGATGCGCGGCAGCGCCTCGCTGAGTTTCTCCGGCCGGTCCACCATGGCGTAGCCGCCGCGCCCGAACAGGCGTGGAATGTAGTGGCCGGCCTCCTTGTCCACGGTGATGGCGAACACGCGGATATCCTGCTGGCGGGCGTCGAGCACCGCCCGGCGGGTGTCCTCTATGGCATAGCGGCCCTCGTAGTAGTCGGTGTCGTTGGGCTTGCCATCGCTCAGCAACAGCAGCAGGCGGAAGCGGTTGGGCCGCAGCGCCAGAGCGGCGGCGGCATGGCGGATGGCCGGCCCCATGCGGGTGTAGGAACCGGGTTTGAGGGCGGCGATCCGCCGCTCCACCCGGCCCCGGGCGGTCTCCTCGAAGCCCTTGATGCATTTTAGCCAGACCCTCTCCCGGCGGTGGGAAGTGAAAGTGGTGATGGCGTAGTCGTCACCGCAGGCCTCCAGGCCGCGGCTGAGCACCCACAGCGCCTCCTGGATGACATCGATGATGCGGCGATCCTCCAGCCAGGCATCGGTAGACAGTGAGTGGTCCACCAGCACACTGACCGCCAGGTCGCGGGCGCCGGGCCGGGTGTCGAGGTAGATGTTTTCGCAGGGCGTGCCGGTGGCCACCTGGTCGCAGAAGCCGCGCACGGCGGCGTCGGTATCCAGTTCGTTGCCCTCGCTCTGGCCCCGCAGCACCACCCGCTTCGGGCGCAGGGCCTCGAACTGGCGCTGGATGCGGCGCACCCGGCGCCTGGTGGCGGTGTCCGGCTGCCGAAGCTGCTCGCTCTCCTCGTGCAGGTCGGTCAGCACCTGGCACTGGTTGGGCAGGTAGCGCAACCGGCGGTAGTCCCACTCGGGGTAGGTGTGTTTGCCGCGCAGTTCGGTGGCGATGCTCGCCTCCGGCGCCAGATCGAGTTGCACCTGCAGGCGCGAGGCCGCTTTGCGGGCGTTGGGGCTCAGGGTCAGCTCATCGAGCTGTTCAGCGGTCTTGCTGGCGTTGTCGTCGGGCTCGTCGTCGATCATGCGGTTGAGATTGACCATCTCCGAGAACGACAGACTTTTCTCGAAGCGGTTGAACACCAGCGGATCGTCGCGCTCGCTCTGGTCCTGGCGCTTGCGCGAGGCCTTGCGGGCACCGCCCTCCAGGGCGTCCAGCTTTTCCTCCTCGCCCTCCTCCGGCTCCCTGGGCGCCCGCTCGCGCTCAGCGGTGCCCAGCAACAGCACCTGGCCCCACAGAGGCACCGGCAGGAACGTGCGATAGCTGGCGGGACCGCGGATGCCGGCGAGGGAACGCTCCGCATCCAGGATACAGGCGGTGACCGGGTCCGTCTCGCCGTCGGCGCGTTGCTCGCCCAGTTCGACACGGATCGCCGCCTCCACCGCCGCCTCCGCCGCCGGCAGGTGCCGCCGCCAGGGTCGCTCCGCCAGCGCCGCTGCTCGCAGGCGCTGGTAGCGTTCGCGCAGTCCCGGGTAGAATTCGAGGGTGTCGCTGCTGGCCTGACGCGCCGCACGCAGGGTGAGGATATCGCTCACCAGCGGGTCGTCGGCTGGCGGTAGTGCCGGGGTGCGGGCGAAGAAGGCCGTCAGCCAGAAAAACAGGTCGCGGTTGAGTGCGGCCTCGGGAAACACATCGATACTGGCGGGCAGGCGCACCGCCTCCTCGTCCAGCCGCGACTGGGCAATCCACTCGGTATCAAAACCCAGGCGCTGGCGCAGACTCAGCCGGTGGCGGGACTCGCGCTCGGAAATGGCGTCGACCCGCAGGCCCGGGTCGCCGCCGCTGAGGCGGAAAAACACCGACAGGGCATGGTGTATTCCTTCAAGCGACACCGCGGCATTGGGGTAGTGGCGGTAGCTGGCGGCGCGACTGGCCCAGCGGTGCCAGCGCTCGCCGACCCACTCCTCCAGCTCGATCGAGAAGCCCATGGCCGGCGTCAGTCCTCGCCGAAGGTGGCGCGCACCGCCTCGAGCAGCCCTTCCTGAACGTCGCTATCGTCGGTCAGCGGCTCCACCAGGGTGGCCCGCGCCGCCGCCAGAATGGGCACGCCGGACTGGATCAGACTGCCGCAGTAGATCAGCAGGCGGGTGGACACGCCCTCTTCCAGATCCTGCCCCTTGAGCGCCCGCAGGCGGATCGCCAGATTGACCAGCGCCGCCGCGGTGGCGACCGGCAAGCCGCTTTCGTGGGCCACGATATCCCGCTCCCGCTCCGGTGGCGGAAAGTCGAAACCAAGCGCCACGAAGCGCTGGCGCGTGCTTGGCTTGAGCGCCTTGAGCACGTGCTGGTAGCCGGGGTTGTAAGACACCACCAGCATGAAGCCGGGGGGCGCTTCGAGTTCCTCGCCGGTGCGCTCCAGCGGCAGCAGACGGCGGTCGTCGGTGAGCGGGTGCAGCACCACGGTAACGTCCTTGCGCGCTTCCACCACTTCGTCCAGGTAGCAGATGCCGCCCTCGCGCACGGCGCGCGTCAGCGGCCCGTCCACCCAGCGGGTCTCGCCGTCCCGCAGCAGATAGCGGCCGGTGAGGTCGG
>JBKDZQ010000487.1:0-7092 GCA_047971325.1 Parahaliea sp. | reverse complement strand
GTCTGCCGAGAAGTACTGCTCGGCCTCCATCATGCTGGGCGCGGCGGGGGTGGATATCAGCCACAGTTACGCGATCGAGGCTTTCCAGGCGGCCTGAGTGCCTGCCGTGGTGAGCAGGTGCGGCACCAGACAGATGCCGTTTGGTTGGGTGCCCGCTCCGGGGCCTGTACCGCGCCTTGAGCCAAACAACGAGAAGTTGCTCTAAATCCAGTAGCTGCTTTCGGTCATCACCTTGGACACCAGCGTCATGGCGTCCTTCACCGGCTGCGGGAATTGTGCGCCACCCGCCTTGAGGGCGTTGTGCCCGTGGCGCTCCTCGTCTTCCAGCATCTTCTGCAGGATCAGTTGCGATTTGCGATCGGCGTCAGGCAGCTGCTTGAGATGGTCGCGCAGGTGGCGGCATACCCGCTCCTCGGTGGCGGCGACAAAGCCCAGGCTCCACTTGTCGCCGACCGCGCCGGCGGTGGCCCCCAGCAGGAAGGACAGGCCGTACCAGGCCGGGTGGAGGTCGCTGCCGCGGCTGTCCAGTTCCGTAAGGCGCTGCTCGCACCACGCCAGGTGGTCGGCCTCCTCGCGGGCCGCCTCGCGCATTTCTTCACGTACTTCCGATAGCCTGGCGGTGAGCGCCTGGCCCTGGTACAGAGCCTGGGCGCAGACCTCGCCGGTGTGGTTGACCCGCATCAGAGCGGCCACGTGGGCGCGCTGGTGATCGCTCAGGCGGGTGTCGCTGTGACCCTCGGCGGGGGAGGGGCGCGACGGGGCGCGGTGGCGACAGGCCAGGGTGCGCAGCACGGTGTCGGCCTCGCCGATCACCCGATCAAGGAATGACAACTGCCTCCGTTGTGGGACCATGTCTGCCTCCGGCTTGTTCAGCCTGACTTTTTTGCCTGTTGCTGGCGGACTATGGCCCGCCAGCCGATGTCGCTGCGTTTGGTGACGCCATCCCAGCTTATTTTCTCGGCGGCTTCGTAGCAAGTTTGCTGGGCGTCGAGGATGTCACGGCCCAGGGCGGTGACGCACAGTACCCGGCCCCCGTTGGTGACGATATTGTTGTCCTCCAGTGTGGTGCCGGCGTGAAAGACCTTGATATTGCCCGGGAAAAAGGTGTCAAGGCCGGAGATGATGCTGCCCTTAGCATAGGATTCGGGATAACCCTCCGCGGCCAGCACCACGCCAATGGCGGTGCGCTCGTCCCACTCCGCGCGGGCTTCGTTCAGGCGCCCCTCCATGGCCAGCTGGCACATTTCGAACAGGTCCGACTTCAGGCGCATGATGATGGGCTGGGTTTCCGGGTCGCCAAAGCGGCAGTTGTATTCAATGACCTTGGGGGTGCCGTTGGCGGTGATCATCAGTCCGGCGTAGAGGAAGCCCCGGTAGGGGTGGCCCTCCTGGGACATGCCGCGCACGGTGGGGCGGATCACCTCGTCGCGAATGCGTTCATACACGGCCGGGCTGACCACTGGCGCCGGGGAGTAGGCGCCCATGCCGCCGGTGTTGGGGCCGGTGTCGCCGTCGCCGATGCGCTTGTGGTCCTGGCTGGTCACCATCGGCAGCACATGCTTGCCGTCGACCATGACGATGAAGCTGGCTTCCTCGCCCTCCAGGAACTCCTCGATCACCACCCGGGCGCCGGCGTCGCCAAAGGCGTTGCCCGAGAGCATGTCGGTGACGGCGGCCTCGGCTTCGGAGCGGGTGGTGGCGACAATCACCCCCTTGCCGGCGGCCAGGCCGTCGGCCTTGACCACGATGGGCGCGCCCTTTTCACGAATATAGGCCAGGGCCGGTTCCAGCTCGGTGAAGCTGGCGTATTCGGCGGTGGGAATGTTGTGCCGGGCCAGGAAATCCTTGGTGAAGGTTTTGGAGCCTTCCAGCTGGGCCGCGGCCCTGCTGGGGCCGAAGCAGCGCAGGCCCTGGTCGGTGAAGTAGTCCACGACCCCCGCCACCAGCGGCGCCTCGGGGCCGACCACGGTCAGGCCGACGTCGTTGTCGCGGGCGAAGTCGGCCAGTACCGGGAAGTTCATGATGTCGATCTGGACATTTTTCACCCCCCATTCGCCCGCCGTGCCGGCGTTGCCCGGGGCCACGAATACCGTGTCGACCCGGGGGGATTTGGCGAGTTTCCAGGCCAGGGCGTGTTCCCGCCCACCGCTGCCAAGTAACAGTACATTCATTGCCTGACCCTCTCTTAGTGCCGGAAATGGCGCATGCCGGTAAACACCATGGCCATGCCGTGCTGGTCGGCGGCGGCGATGACTTCCTCGTCGCGAATGGAGCCGCCGGGCTGGATGACCGCCGCGATGCCGCGCTCGCCGGCACTGTCGATGCCGTCGCGGAAGGGGAAGAAGGCGTCGGAGGCCATCACCGAACCCTGGACCTCCAGTCCTGCGTGCTCGGCCTTGATGGTGGCGATGCGGGCGGAGTTGACCCGGCTCATCTGGCCGGCGCCGATGCCCACGGTCTGGCCATTGCGGGCGTAGACGATGGCGTTGGATTTCACGAACTTGGCCACCTTCCAGGCGAACAGCAGATCCTCCATCTGCAGGTCGCTGGGCCGTGCCTTGCTGACCACCTTGAGATCGGCGGCACCGACCATGCCCAGGTCGCGGTCCTGCACCAGCAGGCCGCCGTTGACGCGCTTGTAGTCAAAGGCCGCCTGGGCGGTGCTCCACTGGCCGCAGGCCAGCAGGCGCACGTTCTTTTTCGCACCGACCACCGCGGTGGCCTCCGCGCTCACGGCGGGGGCAATGATCACCTCCACGAACTGGCGTTCGACGATGGCGCTGGCGGTAGCGGCATCCAGCTCGCGGTTGAAGGCGATAATGCCGCCGAAGGCGGATTCCGGGTCGGTGGCAAAGGCCAGTTCGTAGGCCTCGAGGAGATTCCCGGCCACCGCCACGCCGCAGGGGTTGGCGTGCTTGACGATCACGCAGGCCGGCGCCTCGAAGTTCTTCACACATTCCAGGGCGGCGTCGGTGTCGGCCACGTTGTTGTAGGACAGCTCCTTGCCCTGCAACTGGCGGGCGGTGGCGATGCCGGCCTCGGCGGGCCGTGCCTCCACATAGAAGGCGGCTTTCTGGTGCGGGTTCTCGCCGTAGCGCATTTCCTGCACCTTGTGGAACTGGGTATTGAAGGTGCGCGGGAAGTCTGCCGAACCGCCGCTCACCTGCCTGCCGAAATGGTTGGCGATGGCGCCGTCGTAGGCGGCGGTGTGTTCGTAGGCGCGGATGGCCAGGTCGAAGCGGGTGGCCAGCGAGGTGGCGCCGCCATTGGCGCGCATTTCACCGACGATGTTCGGATAATCTGCAGCGTTCACCACAATGTTCACAAAACGGTGATTCTTGGCGGCGGCCCGCACCATGGTTGGCCCGCCGATGTCGATGTTCTCGATGGCGTCCTCCAGCGTGCAGTCGGGCCTGGCCACGGTGATCTCGAAGGGGTAGAGGTTGACCACCACCATATCGATGGCGCCGATGCCGTGCTCGGCCATCACCGCGTCGTCCTGGCCGCGGCGGGCGAGGATGCCGCCGTGGATTTTCGGGTGCAGGGTTTTCACCCGGCCATCCATCATCTCGGGAAAACCGGTGTAGTCGGCCACTTCCGTGACATCGAGCGCGTTCTCCTTCAGCAGGCGATAGGTGCCGCCGGTAGAGAGCAGTTCCACGCCGAGCTCCCGCAGGGCGGTGGCGAATTCGACGATGCCGGTTTTATCGGACACGCTGATCAGTGCGCGTTTGATGGTAACGAGATTGCTGTCGCTCATGCCTGTGGTCTGTCAGTGCCTGTTGGAAAGGAGGTTGTACTGCTTGAGTTTCTTGCGCAGGGTGCCGCGGTTCAGACCCAGCATGATGGACGCTTTGGTCTGGTTGTTGCGCGTGTAGGCCATGATCTCGCGCAACAGCGGCGCCTCGATCTCCGCCAGTACCAGCTGGTAGACGTCAGTGGTCATTTGCCCGTCGAGCTCGGTCAGGTAGTTGCGCACCGTGCGGGTTACAGTGTCGGCCAGCGGGCTGGTGTTCTGCTGCGGGTCGGCGTCGGCGGCCACCGTTTCCGGACCTTCGAGGGGGCTCAGTTTTTCCGCCCTGATCATGCTGCGAGTTCCTTGTCGTCTGTAGATGCCACTGCGGTTGCCGGAAACTCGATGGCGGTCGCCCCGAACAGGGTGTCGAGGTAGTGGCGTTGGGCTTGTGCGCAGGTGAGGGCGTTGAAGCCCGCGCGCCGGCAAGCGAGAGTCGGGTGTTGCTGGAGATACCAGCCCACGTGCTTGCGCGCGATACGCAGGCCCATGAATTCGCCGTAGAAGCTGTGCAGCGCCGCGAGGTGCTCGCGCACCAGGCGCCACTGCTCCACCAGCGTGGGCTCGGGGAGGCGTTCGCCCCGCTCCAGCCAGGCCGCCACCTGGCCGCACAGCCAGGGCCGGCCCTGGGCGGCGCGACCGATCATCACCCCGGCGGCGCCGGTGTGGGCGAGCACCTCGGCGGCCTTGTCCGGGCTGTCGATGTCGCCGTTGGCGAACACCGGTATCGACACCGACTCGACGATGCGGGCAATCGTGTCGTACTCCACCGCACCGCTGAAGGCACAGGCCCGGGTGCGACCGTGCACTGCCAGCGCGGCGATGCCGGCGTCTTGGGCAATACGGGCGATGCTGACGCCGTTGCGCTGCTGGGGGCTGGCGCCGGTGCGTATCTTGAGTGTGACCGGTACCTCGACGGCCTGCACTACGGCGCGCAGGATCTCGGCCACCAGGGGTTCGTTGGCCAGCAGGGCCGAGCCGGCCGCCTTGCGGCAGACCTTTTTCGCCGGACAACCCATGTTGATGTCGATGATCTGGGCGCCACCGGCAACGTTCAGCCGGGCCGCCGCAGCCAGTTCCGCCGGGCCGGAGCCGGCGATCTGCACCGAGCGCGGTTTCGTCTCTCCGTCGTGGCGGCTGCGCCAGCTGGATTTGCGCGAGTGGCGTACCAGCGGGTTGCTGCTGAGCATTTCGGACACCACCAGGCCGGCCCCCTGGGCTGCGCACAGGCGGCGGAAGGGCAGGTCGGTCACGCCGGCCATGGGCGCCAGGGCCACCCGGTTGGCAAGCCTGTAGGGTCCGATTTGCAAGGTCACGGTGTGGGTAAGGGGTAATAGAGGTGCGTCAAAAAACAGCCCAGTATGATACTCGACCCCTGCCGGGGGGGAAAGCGCGATGGACAAAAAGTGGCCAGTCGTGCGGCCGCTAGTTACGGGGCAGCTCGCCCCGCAGGCACACCCAGCCGTCTTTTTCATCGGCCACGCGCAAGGTGATGCGCGGGGCGTAGTGCGCGCACAGGGCCTCGGCCTGGCTCGACAGCAGGCCCGACAGCAGCGCCGTGGCACCCGGTCGCGCCAGGGTCAGCAGGGTGTCGGACAGGGCCATGAGCGGCCCGGCGAGAATGGAGGCCACCACCCCGGCCGCCCGGGCTGGCCCGGGCGTGCTGGCCGCGGCGCCGGGCAGGGCGGTGAGCAGTTGTTCCGGGGGAATGCCGTTGCGGCCGGCGTTGTCTCGGGTGGCCACCAGGGCCTGGGGGTCGTTGTCGACGCCCAGTGCCCGGGTGGCGCCGAGTTTTAGTGCCGCCACCGCCAGAATGCCCGAGCCGCAGCCGTAGTCGACGACCTGGCAACCCGCCAGCGGCAGGGTGTCCAGGGCCGTCAGGCACAGAGCGGTGGTGGGGTGGGTGCCGGTGCCAAAGGCGAGGCCCGGGTCCAGCAGCAGGTTGACGGCCTCCGGCTCCGGGGGCTCCAGCCAGCTCGGGCAGATCCACAGCCGCCGGCCGAAGCGCATGGGCCGGTAGTGCTGCATCCACTCACGTTCCCAGTCCTTGTCCTCGAGGATGTCCACCCGCGCGGCGCAGGCCGCCAGCAGCGCCGGGGGGAAGCCCGCCAGTACCGCGTTCATGTCGGTATCGGCGGGGTACAGAGCGGTCAGCCGGGTCTGCTGCCACAGGGGTGTTTCGCCCACCGCGGGTTCCAGCACCGGCTGATCGGCGTTGTCTTCCAGGGTCACCGCCACCGAGCCGCTGGCCAGCATCAGTTCCTCCAGCGCTGCCACCTGCTCCGGGCGGACATCCAGACGCAGCTGCAGCCAGCTCATGACATCAGGGCCAGGGTCAGTCTTCCAGTTTGCTTTCGAGGTAGTGAATGCTCACCCCGCCGGCCTGGAAGGCGCGGTCGATCACCAGGTTACGGTGCAGGGCGGTATTGGTGCGAATGCCTTCCACCACCAGCTCGTCCAGGGCCTGGCGCATGCGCGCCAGGGCGGTGGCGCGGTCCTCGCCGAAGCTGATGATCTTGGCGATCAGGGAGTCGTAGAAAGGCGGCACCGTGTAGCCGTCGTAGAGGTGGGAATCCACCCGGATGCCAAGCCCGCCCGGGGCGTGGAAGGTGGTGACCTTGCCCGGCGAGGGGATGAAGGTGTTGGGATCCTCGGCGTTGATGCGGCACTCGAAGGCGTGACCCTGGATTTTCACATCCTTCTGGGTGTAGGACAGGGGCATGCCAGCGGCGACGCGCAGCTGCTCCTTGACGATGTCGATACCGGTGACCATCTCGGTGACCGGGTGCTCCACCTGCACGCGGGTGTTCATCTCGATGAAGTAGAAGCCGCCGTCCTCGTAGAGGAACTCGAAGGTGCCAGCGCCGCGGTAGCCGATTTCGATGCAGGCATTGACGCAAGCCTCGGCCACCTGGGCGCGCAGGTCCTCGTCGATACCCGGGGCGGGGGCCTCCTCCAGCACCTTCTGGTGGCGGCGCTGCAAGGAGCAGTCGCGGTCGCCCAGGTGAATGGCGTGGCCCTGGCCGTCGGCCAGTACCTGGATTTCCACGTGGCGGGGCTTTTGCAGGAATTTTTCCAGGTAGACCACGCCGGAACCGAAGGCGGCGGCGGCCTCGGCCTGGGTCAGCTGCACTGAGTTCAGCAGGGCGGCCTCGTTGTGTACCACCCGCATGCCGCGGCCACCGCCGCCGGCAGCCGCCTTGACGATCACCGGGTAGCCGATGCGGCGGGCGCCCTCCAGGGTGCGCTGGGCGTCGTCGGTCAGCGGGCCGTCGGAGCCCGGCACCGTGGGCCCGCCG
>JBKDZQ010000486.1:0-2666 GCA_047971325.1 Parahaliea sp. | reverse complement strand
GGTCACCGAGCCGCAGCGTCACCTGGCCCGCAAGCACGACGATGATGCACAGCGGGGCGGGCTCCAGCGTCCTGGACTCGTAGCTGGCGAGTACCTGCACGTCTGATCGCACCACCTGAACGCCACAGCTGAAATCGAATTCCTCGACGGTGCCCCTGAGAATATCGCTGTCCGGGCCGTTTTTGCCGCTCTCCGGGAAGCGGTATTCCAGGGCGTACTGGTTGCCAAAACCCAACATGTCGGCACTGGAGACTAGCCGCGGTGACGGAGGGCTTGGAGATGGCTGGCGTTCCATGGCTTGAGTGAGGGCTTGAGTGAGGGCTGGTGTGTGGGGGGTGACTGTCTGCTCGCAGCGGCCAGCCTAGCCTGAAGCGCGGCATACTTGCAAATAAAAATTATTCTCATTATTTGTGGGTTGCGCGACGGTTTCCCAGTGAAGCATCGTGCCAGCGCCAGCGGCGGAGAATGGGGATCGCATGATTGGGGAAATTCGCCCCGCCGAAGCGTCTGGCTCCCCAGCGCGGAACGGTGTATTCTTACCAGACTCTAATCGATGCTTTGAAAGTATGAAAATGGCCGCCACCGCTACCCTGTCCAGCAAGTTCCAGATATCCATTCCCAAGGCCGTGCGCGAAGAGCAGCGCTGGGAGGCTGGGCAGGAGTTCGTGTTCATCCCCAAGGGCAAGGGCGTGCTAGTGATGCCCGTGCCTGAATTGGAGCAGTTGGCCGGCATCGCCAAAGGTGCGCGCACCGACGGCTACCGCGACCGCAAGGACCGTTACTGATGGTGGTGCCGCTGCGCGCGGTCGATACCTCGGCCTGGATCGAATGGCTCACAGGCAGCGTGCTCGGCAGGAAGCTGGGTAAGCAGTTCCCGGACAGGCCGCAGTGCATCGTGCCGACCATCGTGCAGCTCGAACTATCAAAGTGGTTGGTGCGTGAACTCGGTGAGGAACAGGCCGAGCAGGTGATCGCGTATACGCAAAAGTGCGTCGTTGTGCCCCTGGACACTACCATCGCGCTGTTCGCGGCGGACCTGCACCGCGAACACAAGCTGGCCACTGCCGATGCCATCGTCTACGCGACGGCGCGACAGCAGGGCGCCGAGCTGCTCACCTGCGACGCGCACTTCAAAGGGCTGCCGGACGTGGCGTTGTTTGCGAAGACCGCTTGAGATTGGTGCAGGAATTTCGAACATGACCATCACCTCCTGCGCCCGCCTCCTGCTGGAGCGTTGGGTCTCGTCGTTGACGACATTCCGACCCCCGATAGAGAGGAGTCCGATTTCCTCGCATCGTTCGGCGCCACCAAGGTTCTGAGGTCTGGCGTCTATCGCCCACCTACGATCTGCTGCCCACACCTGTGACCAGCCTTGAACGACGCGAGCTTGCCTTGACGGTGGAAGCTATGGTCGCACCACCAGTATCGCGCCTGGTGGTGGGCTGGGCCATGTCGGAGCGGATGACTGCTCAGCTGGCCTGCGATGCGCTGCAGATGGCTCTGTGGCGACGGGGCATGCCGACCGGGGTCATTGTTCACTCGGATCGCGGCAGCCAGTACTGTTCCGGCGCCTACCGGCAGGTCATTGAGGAATACGGCTTGCTGTGCAGTATGAGTGCGCAGGGTAATTGTTACGACAACGGTGTGCCACGAACACTTCGTAGAAGTGGTGCTCCATGGGAGATGAGGGTAGGTCCCTCGGAATCGGGTTGCAGGACCGGGTTTCAAACTACGTTGAGCTGCTGTGGTTAAGAGGCATGGTGGTGAGCGTCAACGAAAAGGCGTCAATTGAGACGTCATGTATGGAATGGAAAGACGAACGCAAGTGAACTGCTGATGACGCGTCGAAAAGCAATTCAACTGACATCAAAACCGAGCAGCGTTGTTGGCTCGGGACAAGTCCAGACGTTACCTGTTTACGGGTTGGGCGGTGTCCGGTGTGGAGGCAGCGTGATTCCATTTCAGGCTCTCATGGGGAACGTGGGAACCTGTCGCCTCGATGTTAAGGGAGAAATCCGAAAGGGCAGCCCCCTGAAGGAGAAGAGTACCGATGCGAGGCACAGGGGCGGAGTAGCTCGTAGTAGTGTTGAAGCGGCTGAAAGGTTGTGGAACGAAGGGGCTACGTCATCTGGTTCAGTTTGTATGCCAACCGGAAACGGGAGGAGCATGCGAGCTTGAACAAGGCATTTGATATACCGAAGTCACTGGTGTGCACGCCTACTGGGACGTTAAGCGTGCCAAGGGTGGGCCCGGTGTGGATCGGCAGACAATGGAGGAGTTCGACAAGGACAGAGACAATCGTTTGTACAAGATCTGGAATCGGATGTCATCGGGGAGCTACATGCCACCACCGGTACGGTACTTCGGGTTGAAATACCCAAGTCCGATGGCGGTGTCCGGCAACTCGGGATTCCGTGGCAGAGGGACCACCAAGCCGCCGCTTTGCTCTGGTTTGGCGGCCCCTGCTGCCGGCGTTAGCTACTTGATGACAAAATGCACACGTTCTTGCTACACTCTCCCACATGAAAATCTATAATTGGAATTCTGGTAAAAATCAGGAGCTTATAGTTGGTCGGGGTGTTTCTTTTGAAGAGGCGATCTTCCATATTGAGCATGGTGGCTTACTGGATGACATAGCCCATCCAAACGCCTCTGATTACCCCAGC
>JBKDZQ010000485.1:0-7018 GCA_047971325.1 Parahaliea sp. | reverse complement strand
AGCACACCCAGGTGATCCAGGTGAACTTCACCAGCAGCGCCCCGGCACGGCAGGCACCGGCCACCGAGAGCAAGGCCACCGGAGCCAGTGAGCCGGACGTGCTGGCACTGGACCAGCTCGCCGGGCTCGGCGGCCACATTGTGCTGCGCTGGCACGCAGCGCTGATGCAACGCCTGTTTCCCGGACTTTGCAACAGCCTGCCCTGGGAACAGATCGCCGCGCTGCTGGCGAGCACCGAAATCGTGGGCATGAAGTGCCCGGGACTGTACTCCATCTACGGCGGGCTGAAGCTGCAGTTTGATCCACACACCGCCTCCGGCCCCGGACTGGACTATCGCGTCACCGCCGCCGACGAGCGTTTCAAACGGATCGCCATACAGGTGGAGAACGGCGGCGTACAGGGCGAGATCGAGACCTTCTACCGCTCGCCTCCCGTCGCCCAGGCGAGTTACCGGGCTGTCGCCGGCCTGGTCGCCGGCGACGAATTCACGGGCCGCAGGGCACTGGTGATCGGTGGTTCCAGGGGGCTGGGCGAAGTGATGGCCAAACTGCTGGCCGCCGCCGGCGCGGACACGCTCATCACCTACGCCCGCGGCGCCGACGACGCCGCGCGGGTCGCGGCCGAGATCAGCGCCGGCGGCGGTGCCTGCCGGGTGCGGCAGTACGACGTGCTGCGCGGCGGGACGGACCTGGCGGACAGTTTCGACGACGGTCCGGTCAGCGATATTTTCTACCTCGCCTCGCCCCTCATCGAGAAAAGCGACGGGGCACTCTGGAACCCCGACCTGTTCGGGCGCTACTGCCAGTACTACCTGCAGGGCCTGGCCCAACTGCTGAGCGGCTTTGCCGCCCAGGCCCGCTATGCCAGGAGCCGCCTGGGCGTCTGGTCACCCTCCACCATCTTCCTGACACAACCGGAAAAGGGGTTCCAGGAATACTGCGCCGCCAAGGCCGCCATGGAATCCCTGACCCAACACCTGGCTGTCCAGTATCCCGCCTGGAGTTGCACCGCGCCGCGCCTGCCGCGCCTGCTGACCGACCAGACCGGCGCAGTGGAGCGGTCGAACGTCCTCGACACCGCCAGCATCATGCACGGGGTACTGCGGGAGACCCTGCCAGACTATGCCTGAGCGCAATGGAATACAGCCCATCACCGGGGCGGATGTCGAGGCGGTGGCGGTGTTTCTCAACCGCCACATGAACAGCCGCTTTGCCGTGGCCGAGTGGGCCGCCGGTCTGAATCCCGCCTGGTCCCGGAACGCGCCCAACCACGGCTTCATGCTGCTGGCCGAGGGTGAGGTGGTCGGTGCCATCTGCGCCATGTATTCGCAACAGGAGATCGACGGCGTCGCGCAAGCGTTCTGCAATCCCCACTCCTGGTGCGTGCTGGAAAGCCACCGCAAGTCCAGCGTTCCCCTGGTGCTGTCGCTTATCCGGCAGCCTGGATACCATTTCACCATGTTCTCACCCAACCGCGAGGGCGAGGAAATCTTCAGTTACCTCGGTTTCAAGCCCCTGGATCGCGCACGCCTGGTACTGCCGCACCTGCCCTCGGTCCGTTCCGGTGGACAGTGCGAGATCATCACCGACCCGGAGCGGGCAGAGGCCTCTCTGCCGCCCTCGCTGGCCAGAATCTACCGCGACCATCGGAGCTATCCCTGGCTGCAACAGCTCGTTTTTCGCAAGGCAGAGCACTTCGGTCTGGCCATCTTCAAGCTATCGCGCTACAAGCGACTGCCCTGCGCCGGCCTGAACTATATCAGTGACCGGCAGCTGTTCGGCGAATGCTGGGGAGCCATCAGCAACCACCTGCTGTTCAGGCGCGGCATTGCGGTTTCCCGGGTCGAGGAGCGGCTGCTGGGCCGGCGCCCCGCGCTGGCGTTCACCACGCTTCCCGGTTCCGCCAAATTCTATTTGAGCAATTCCCTGCAACACGGTGACATCAACTACATCTATAGCGAACTGTTCGTTATGGACCTATAGGCTGGAGAGAGAAACCACGATATGAGCCTGGTCAACGACTTAATCCCCGTCATTCGCGACGTCCTGATGATTGGCGATCGAGCGGACGATTTCAACGCCGCAACCGGCCTGCTGGGCGCGATACCGGAGTTCGACTCCGTGGCGGTAGTATCCCTGGTGGTGGCCCTGGAGGAAGAGTTCGGCTGCACCTTCGAGGACGACGAGCTCAATGCCGAGGTGTTCGCCACCGTCGGCAGTCTGGCCTCCGCCGTGGAACAGAAGATCGGCTGATGCCCAAAACGCGCAACATCGACGCGAGCTTTATTGCCGGCACCCGGGGCGCGCTGCTGGCCCTGCACTTCCGACCGCCGCCGGCGGTGGAAGATCGCCGGGCCTGCGTCATCGTGGTGCCGGCCTTCGCTGAGGAGATGAACCGCTGCCGCTACATGCAGACCCTGCTGGCCGGTGCCCTCAACGCACGCGGCATCGGCCTGCTGGCGGTAGATCCTTTCGGCACCGGAGACAGTCAAGGCGCCTTTGGTGAGGCCACCTGGGAACAGTGGGTCGCCGATACACAAAGCGCAATGGCGCACGCGCGGCACAGCGGCTACGAGCGCATCGAGTTGCTGGGCATTCGCCTGGGTGCTCTGCTCGCCCTGGAGGCGCTGGCCGGCCAGCCCCCGGTGTCGGGACTGGTGTTCTGGCAGCCGGTGATCAGCGGCAAGGCCATACTGAACCAGTTCCTGCGACTGAAGATCGCGGCCTCCATAGGCCGTGACGAGGCGGCCGGTTCGACCCAGGAATTCGAGGATATGATCGAACGCGGCGAACACCTGCAGGTGGCGGGATACGACGTATCGCCCGGCCTGTTCAAGGGTATCCAGAGCGCCCATATCGACCAGCACCTGCAGCACCTGGACCCGCCCCTGGCCTGGTTCTCCATCCTCGCAAGCGCCGAGCGCAAGGTACCCAGGCCGGAACTGGCAGTGGTCGAACAGCTTATCGCTCGGGGTGGCAACATTGCCCACCAGACCCTGGTGGCCGCCCCATTCTGGCAGGCGCACGAACGTACGCTGGCGCCGGAGCTGATCGAACCCACCTGCCAGGCAGTGGATAGGGGGTTGGGCGATGACTGAAATACCGGTTGTTTTTGACTGCCAGGGCGCACCACTGGTGAGCATCGTCCACAGACCCGAATTGCGCTCCACCACCGGCGTGCTGATTGTCGTCGCCGGCGGCCCCCAGTATCGTGTCGGCGCCCATCGCCAGTTCGTCGAACTCGGCCGCCGACTCGCCGACAGCGGCATCGCCGTCATGCGCTTCGATCACCGGGGTACCGGCGACAGCGGCGGTGACTACGGCGGCTACCTCGACATGAATGAGGATATCCGGGCGGCCACCGACCGCTTCTTGCAGGAAGTGCCGGAACTGTCCTCGGTGGCGCTGTGGGGCGAGTGTGAGTCCGCCACTGCGGCGGCCTTCTACGCACATCACGACCCGCGCATCCAGGGGATTTTCATGGTCAACCCCTGGATACGAACGGAGGCGGGGCGGGCCAAAACCTATCTGCGACACCATTACTGGAACCGCCTGCGCGACCCGCAATTCTGGCGCAAGCTGAAATCCGGGGAGTTTTCCCTGCGCAACTCCTTATCTTCGCTGATCGAACTGTTGAAAAGCAGCAAGCGCAAAGCCCCGACGAAGGGAGCAGTTGTTGACAGCACCACAACACAGCCGCTCCCGGAGAGATTTACCCTGGGCCTGAGCCAGTTCAGCGGAGAGATGGTAATCCTTACCAGTGGCCGCGACTATATCGCTCAGGAATTCACAGATTTTATGCAGTCGTCGGGAATCTGGAAGCGTTCCGGCCTCAACCGGCGTATCGTATTCTCCGAGATGACAGACGCCGACCACACTTTTTCACGGGCAATATGGCGAGAGGAACTGTTTGCCACGACGGAGCGCTGGTTGCAGCACCTGCCCTCCCGAGCCCCCCAACCGACAAGAGCCGAGCCATGAAACGCAATGTCATTATCCTGACCCACGGCTGGACCGGCAGCTCGGTGTTTACCGCCCTGCTGACACAGGCGGGCTACTGGACGGGTGACAAGACCCATTTGAAGCCCGACTACAACACCTACGAAAACACCGAACTCGTCAAGCTGAACAAGCAGATGATGAATGAACTCGGCTACCAGGGTGATCACGAGCACGAGTTCAACTACGGCGAAATCAAGCGCATCGCCCAAGTTGCCGAAACCGCCGACCTCAGCGTCTACCGGAACTTCGTCGAACGCTGCCAGGACAACAAGCCGTGGATCTGGAAAGATCCGAGGCTGACCTGGACCATCCGGGTGTGGGCAAAGCTGCTGCCTCTGGAGGAGATCGCCTTCATCATCCTGACCCGCGACGACGAACAGGCCTGGATTTCCTCCAACCTCCGGCGGCACATCCAGTCGCGCCGTTTTACCCGGGAGTACAACCGGGGCATTACCGGTTCACTGGAGGATTTCCTGACCGCCAAGCACTGTGACTATCTCAGCTACCGCTTCGAGGATCTGCTGCTCAGCCCCGAGAAGACCCTGGGGGAGCTGAACAGCTTCCTGGACGTTGAACTGTCGATGGAGGACCTCCACAGGGTCAACAAAGGCCCTCTGTATCGCAAGACACGCGACTGGAAGGACATGCTCAAAGCCAGCGCGATTTACCTGAAAAACTATCGGGAGCGCTATCGGTAGGGAGAGCCGGGGAGCGCGCCACAGCCATTGCCTGTGGGTGTATGCCCGGCCGACACTGCCGCACGGAGAGTCCGGTTCGATCGTAGTGTGTGATTACCGCAAAGCGGCCTGCCAGTCCTGCCAAAGCGGCAGCGGCAACGACGCAATGAATGTCTGTAGGGCCTTTTCAATGTCCGGGGCGACCGCTTCGCGCGCGGCACAGCGATTACTGCCATAGGCGACAAAACGATAGGTGTTGTCGAAATCGTGCCGCCCCCCGCCGCCCATACCCGGCAGTACATGGTTACTGAACAGGGAACCGGGGTCTACCCCGTCGTCGAGGCAGTTGCCACTAACATGTATGCGCTGACGCTCGATCCATCCAGGAGGAATCTTGCTGGCTGGCCGCCGCACTGTGGCGGTGTCCGAATCCCGGACCGAGGGGTAGGTGCCATCGGACATCAAGGCGTAGTAACGGCCGTGCCCCGGGTTTTCCCCATAGCTCTGGATCACCCGGCTCCTGACAAGGTAGGATTCCAGCATTCTCGGGTGCTGCCAGAAGGCCGGCTGCCAGGCGGAGGATGGCTCCTCCAGCCTGCCCTCGTACCAGGTGGGCCCGTAGTAGGGATCGTCGCCCGGCTCGCCGTCGACCTGGCGGTAGATCCTGGGCATGTCACAACCGGCACCGAGGGCGTCCCGGAACTGCCACTGGATGGCCTGGGGATTGCTGTTGCCGCGAACCACATGGTTGACGACGGTCACGCCATCCAGCACCGCCCGGTTGCAGGAGGCCATCGAAACCGGCGCCAGGCCACCCTTGCCCAACCAGGGGCGCTTGGGGTCGGCATAGTCCGGATCTTCCACCGGCTGGCCATGAACACCCTCATTGCTCAGCAGACTGTTGCGCAACACCACGTTCTGGCCGGTAAATTTGGCGGCGTGCTTGCCGGGGATCCACGGCCCCATCAGCAGACTGTCCTCGATCCAGTTGAGATAGGTCCGGTCCATGTAGATGGTGTGGCTGTTCTTGGCCCGGGCCAGAATGTTCTTTAGATAGAGCCGGTTGTCGAGGGGATGAGCCTCGGAGCGCTGTTCATAATCCGCCATCAGCAGCCGGCCGATGCATTTGCCGGTCAGGCTCACTCCCACCAGGGTTTTCTGCTGGCCGCGATCGCCCAGCTGGACACAGTTGGAGCCCAGCATCCTGAGATTGATCAGCACCATCTGCGAACGCTCGCTGTTCACATTCCAGTAGAAGAACGTGGAGGGCCCCGGGCGGGCTCCCGACAGCAACACCGGACGCAGGTTTTCGGGGTTGTAGGTGCCGATCACCACCAGGCTTTCCTGTCCCGAGGCAAGGTAGGGTGCCTGGTCCTGGGGCAGCTCCAGATCACGGGTGATAATGGCCACCTGCCGGGTGCCGGCCGACAGGGACTTGAGCTGTTGCGCAGAACTCACTTCCCGGCAGCGGTGGCCGGGAAAATGTCGCAGGTCCAGATTGGCACAGCCGGACACCGGCTTGCCGTCGCTGGAAAAAATGCTGGTGTCATAGGCGGCCATGTAACAGTTGTCACGCCCATTGCCGATCGGATCGTTGGGCAGGTCCTCATAGCGGGTGATCCTGTGGAAGTCACCGCCACCATTGTGCGTGCGCGGGCACCAGACTGGACCGAAGTGAATCGGGAGCGCCGATACCACCAACGGTGCCGCAGCCAATGTCTGACCTACCGAACCTGCAGCTGCCGCGCCCTGGCCTTTGCCGGGCGCTTCGGAACGGGCGCCGCCGCAGCCGCCGAGCAGACCGGTCGCCAACACCAGTAGTATCAGGCCGGCACCGCGTAATGGAAGCAGATTCCGGATCAAGGCATACTCCTTTCCTCACTGCCGGTCCCCCGCTGGAGACGGCTCCTGACCTGACGGGAAGCCCTCTGTGCAATATCCAGCAAGATTTGTTCCGGGGACTGCGGCCGGCCACAGGCCAACCATAGCACATAGAGGGTGCTCGCATAGGCGGGCACCCCCAGCAGCACATTGACCAGCAGCGAGACAAAGGGGTTCAGGTCCAAACCCGACAGCAGCAGGGAATTGGCGGCGAACAGGGCCAGGCCCGCCACCAGCGGCCGCCACAGCAGGAGATAGATGTGCAATACGGGAATGCGCAGTACCCAGGCCACCAACCAGACTGTGAGAGGAACCAGCGACAGTGACACCATAAGGTTAGCAGCTGCTATATCAATGGCATCACCGCCCCGATGGCTGACCCAATACAGAGCGGGCAGCAGGATGGCGCACTCCAGCGCCCGCCGGAGGACCGTCAGGTGAACTTTTTTCTGCACCAT
>JBKDZQ010000484.1:0-3273 GCA_047971325.1 Parahaliea sp. | reverse complement strand
GGCCCCGGTGAGTGTGCGCGATATCCAGGCTGGCCAGGGCAACGACGAATACGTGACCCAGGTGATGAAGCTGGAGAACATCTCCGCCGCCAAACTGATCCCGGTGCTGCGCCCGCTGGTGCCCCAGCAGGCCCACATGGCGGCCTATGCCCCCAGCAATGCCATTGTCATTTCCGATATCGCCTCCAACATTGACCGCATCAGCGACATCATCAAGCGCATGGACCGCTCCGCGGTGCAGGAAACCGACCTCATCCGCCTCAAGTACGCGGTGGCCGAGGACGTGGTGACCATGCTCAACAGGCTCAATGAGTCCGAGGCCCAGCAGGCCGGCGGTGCCGAGCCGGAGGTACTGCTGGTGGCCGACAAGCGCACCAACAGTGTGCTGATCAGCGCCGACGAACTGGAGCGGGCGCGTATCCGCCGCCTGATCACGCACCTGGATACGCCGCTGGAGCAAAGCGGCAACGTGAAAGTGGTGTACCTGGAATACGCCAAGGCCGATGAAATCGCCGAGGTGCTGACCCGGGTAATGCAGAACATCAGCGGCCTGGACCCGGTCGACAGCCGGGCGGGCAAGAGCAGCAGCACCTCGACCATCGAGGCCGATGTCGGTACCAACTCGCTGATTATTACCGCCGACACCGATGAAATGGCGGCCATCGAGGCGGTGATCCAGCGCCTGGACATTCGTCGCGCCCAGGTGCTGGTGGAAGCCATTATTGTGGAGATGGAGCTGACCGATGGCCAGGATCTCGGCCTGCAATGGCTGTTTGCCAACGACAGTGGCGCCTACGGCGGCAACGTCACCGCGAACGATAACCGCCTGACCAATATCGGTGGTGCCATTCTTGGTGACAGCGACAGTGGTAGCACCACCACCGGCGATTTCAACGTTGGTGCGCTGGCGGCGGCGCTGGCCGGGAGCGACGGCCTGACCCTGGGTTGGGGTACGGTCGGCGATGACCTGTCGATGACGGTTATTCTCAATGCCCTGAAAAAGCAAAGTAACGCGAATATTCTCTCCACCCCGAGTTTGCTGACCCTGGACAACCAGGAGGCCTATATCACAGTGGGCCAGAATGTGCCGTTTGTTACCGGCTCCTACACCAATACCGGCTCCGGAGACGGGGTGACCAATCCCTTCCAGACCGTGGAGCGGGAAAATGTGGGTATTACCCTGACGGTGACACCGCATGTCAATGAAGGTGACTCGGTGGTGCTGGATATTGCCCAGGAAGTGTCCAGTCTGAGTAACACCGCGGCCTCCCTCAACGCCTCGGACATCATCACCAACGAGCGCAAGCTGCAGACCAAGGTGCTCGCTGCCAACAACCGTGTGGTGGTGCTGGGCGGTCTGATCAAGGACGATGTTCAGGACGGCCAGCAGAAGGTGCCGCTGCTGGGCGATATTCCCCTGCTCGGACGCCTGTTTCGCTCCGATGCGGTGTTGGTCACCAAGACCAACCTGCTGGTGTTCATCCGCCCGACCATCATTCGCGATGATCGTGAACTGGCCGGCGCCACGGCGGAAAAATACCGCTATATCCGCGCCCATCAGCAGCGGCTGAAGGAGCGCGGATTGATGTTCCTCGACGATGAGTACATTCCGGTGTTGCCCGAGTGGGAAGACCAGATTCGCCAGCTGGAGGAAATGCGCGAGGCGCCGACCAAGGCCGAGGGTGAGCACTGATGGCGCCGGCCGATATCGAGTTGGCCGTCGAGGAGCTGGCGGAACCGCCGCCCCGGGACGGGATTGCCGCCGGCCGTGGGCTGCCTTTCGGTTTTGCCAAACAGCACGGTGTGCTGGTGGATTGCGGACCCTCGCCACCGATGGTGTACAGCCAGGGCCAGCCGACCCTGCAGGTGCTGGTGGAGCTGCGGCGCCTGCTCGGCGTGCCCTTCACCGTGACCCGCCTCGGCGAGGAGGACTTCCAGCGCCGCCTGACTCTGGCCTACCAGCGCGGCAACAACGAAGCCGTGCAGATGGCGGAGGATCTCTCGGCAGATGTCGACCTGAGCCGCCTGGCGGACGAGATTCCCGAGGCCGGCGACCTGATGGACGCCGAGCACGACGCGCCCATCATCCGCCTGATCAACGCCATACTGTCGCAGGCGGTGCGCGACCAGGCCTCGGACATCCATATCGAGACATTCGAGGACCGCCTCAGCGTGCGCTATCGCATCGACGGCGTGCTGGCGGAGGTACTGTCGCCCAAGCGCATGCTGGCCCCGCTACTGGTGTCGCGGCTGAAGGTCATGGCCAAGCTCGATATCGCCGAGAAGCGGGTGCCCCAGGACGGTCGCATCTCCGTACGCATCGCCGGCCACGCGGTCGATATCCGCATGTCCACCATCCCCTCGGCCCACGGTGAGCGGGTGGTACTGCGCCTGCTGGACAAGCAGGCCGGGCAGTTACGGCTGGCGCAGCTGAACATGAACCCGCAGGTGTTCCAGTCCTACCAGAAGGCCCTGCACAGTCCCCACGGCATTATTCTGGTCACCGGGCCCACGGGGTCGGGCAAGACCACCACCCTGTACGCGGGCCTCTCGCACATTAACCAGACCTCGCGCAATATCCTCACCATCGAGGATCCCATCGAGTACATGTTGCCCGGTGTGGGGCAGACCCAGGTCAACCCGAAGGTGGACATGACCTTTGCCCGCGGCCTGCGCGCCATTTTGCGCCAGGATCCGGATGTGGTGATGGTGGGGGAAATCCGCGACCTGGAGACCGCCGAGATTGCGGTGCAGGCTTCGCTGACCGGTCACCTGGTACTGTCCACCCTGCACACCAACACCGCCATTGGCGCGATCACCCGCCTGCAGGACATGGGTATCGAGCCCTTCCTGCTGTCCTCCAGTCTGATCGGAGTGATGGCACAGCGCCTGGTGCGGCTACTGTGCCCGGACTGCAAGGAAGGATACACACCGCTGCCATCGGAGTGCGAGATGCTGCGCGCGGTAGCGGACGACGCCCGCCAGCTGTATCGCTCCACCGGCTGCGAGCGCTGTAATTACAGCGGCTACCGCGGTCGCACCGGTATTTACGAACTGATCGAGGTGGATGACACCCTGCGGCTGATGATTCACGAGGGCGCTGGCGAGCAGGCCATGCTGGCCCAGGCGCGCAAGCAGTATTCCGGCATCCAGCAGGACGGTCGCCGCCGTATCCTGGACGGGGAAACCAGCCTCGAGGAAGTGCTGCGGGTCACCGCGGTCACCTGATGTCGGGACAGGTATCGTGACAGCCTATCGCTTCAAGGCGCTCAA
>JBKDZQ010000483.1:0-8413 GCA_047971325.1 Parahaliea sp. | reverse complement strand
AGCCGACACCGTCAGGTGTCGGCTTTTTTTATGAACTGTTTTCAAGCGGGGATGTCACAGCACGGTAACCCCCTTGCATTGCGTCTTTATCTCTGTTCTAAATTTGGTTCCTGTCATCATGTTCAAACGTTTTTTATTGCTCGCACCCGCGTTGGCGCTGGTGTTTGTTTCGGGGCTGGTCACTGCCGAGGTAGCGGTTCGCGATGGTGATATTGCGATATCCGAGGAGGAACTGGCGCAGATCATTCAGCGCTGGCCGGCCAATATCAGGGAGGCCGCCGCCAACGACCTCGGCGCGCGCATGGAGTTGATCAACGCCGCCATGGCCGGACGGAAAATGGCAAGGGAAATAGATGCGCTGACGCCGCAGGACAATGCGCAGTACTACTGGGACTACCAGGACAAACTGCTGGCCCTGAAGCGGCGGCAGCGGGTCGAGCTCTTTCTGCAGGATCTGCAGTATCCGGATATGGAGGAATTGGCCCGGGAACACTATGTCACCGAGAAGGACAAGTACGCCAAAGTTCCGGAAAAGCGCCTGACCTCCCACATTCTCTTCAAATGCCCGCCGGGTCGGTGCGAGCGGGAGCCGGTGCGCGAGAAGGCCGCGAAGCTGATTGAAGAACTGCGCAATGGCGCGGATTTTGAAGCCATGGTGGAGGAATACTCCGAGGACAAGGGCACCAAGGCCAAGAAAGGCCTGTTCGACCGCTGGATGCAGATTGGTGAGCAGGGCGTATTGCCAACCTACAGCGGCGGCGCGTTTTCGATAGCGGAGATTGGCGGTTATTCCGAGCCAGTGGATTCCCCCGTCGGCATTCATATCATCCGCCTGGATGATATCCAGCCCGTGCACTACAAAACTTATGAAGAGGTGCGCGAAGCGATCATTGCCGATCTGCAGAAAGACTACCGCAGGCTGGCCCTCAAGGACTTCCACGCGGGCTATCTGTTCAGCGACGATGGCTACATCAACGGCGATACCATGGATCGTCTGCTGGAGCCTTACAAAACAGCGCCAGAGAAAGCCCCCGAGGCTGCTGAGGCTGCCGAGCCCACCGCGGCTCCTGCAAAGTAACCCGGACCAGGTAGCCCACTCGCCGCCGATGCGGTGAGTGCTATAGAGAACACAGGTCGGTAGCTGTGAGGAATATCATCATCCTCGGCATGCACCGCTCCGGCACCTCCATGGTGGCCGGGGCGCTGGGCCGCGCTGGTGTCTATATCGGCGAGCACGAGGAGCTGCTGGTCGACCAGGACGACAACCCCCAGGGCTTCTGGGAGCGGCGCGATGTCGTCGAACTGGACGACGCCATACTGGCCGCCCGGGGCGGCCAGTGGTTCAATCCGCCCCCCGCGACGGGTGGCGAAGGCCCGGGGGGCGCGCAGGGTCAACCCCAGGGCGCCGGGCAGGACTTCTCGCCCGCGATCACCGGGCTGATCGCCCAACTGTCCGCCAGTTCTTCCCCCGGCAGCGGCCAGTCTGCCAGCAGGAGCTGGCTGCTCAAGGACCCGCGCATGGTCCTGACCCTGGATGCCTGGCTGCCCGCCCTGGAACAGCCGGTACTGCTCTACGTCTTCCGCGAACCCCGGCAGGTGGCGGTGTCACTGTATCGCCGCAACCGCTTCCCCCTGCAACTGGGGCTGGCCCTGTGGGAGCACTACAACCGCAGGGCGATCCTGGCGCTGGCGGGCACTGATTTCCTGGCGGTGGATTTCACCCGCATCCAGGCCAGCCCGGAATCTGAACTTGCCCGCCTGCGCCAGCAGCTGGCGGGGCTGGGCGTTGCCATCGATACCAGCGAGGCCCGGGTCGGCTACGACCCCGCCTTGAACCGCTCCTCACGGCACAACGACCTGCTGGCACAGGCCGCCCGGCTGATGACACCGGGTCAGCTGGCGCTGGAGCAGGCCGCCCTGGCGCTGTGTGAAAGCAATACCCTGCAAGCCCTGCCCGACCCCGATCCCTCCCTCGGCAGCCGCATGGCGGATCTGGCGGCTGCCGTCGCGCCACTGGCCGATGCCTACGAGACCCGCGTGGCGCTGGCGGAGATGAGCACCCTGTGCGACACGCGCACGCAGGAGCGGGATGCGACGCTCACCCAGCTAAAGGACGTCGAGGACAGCCATGCGGCCCTGGCCCAGGCGCATGAGAAGGAAGTTGCCAAACACCAATCGCTCTACGCGAGCTATCTGGAGCTGAGCGAGAAGGTCGCGGATTACGACCAGTTGAAGGTGGCGCACCGGGCACTGGAAGACAAGGCCGAGCACCTGTTCACCGTGCTGACCCGCGTCTACGACCAACTGCTGGACTTTGAAAGCTCCCACCTCGCGGGGCTCAATCGCGGCCTGGGGCGGATCTACAAGCTGCTGACCCGCCGTCGCGGCGTCAGCACCCGCTACGAGGACGCGCTGGCGGAGGCGCGCGAGCACTTTGCCGAATTCCAGATGGAGCCGCCGGCAAGGCCGCCGGGCAAGCTGCAGCAACTCGGGGCGGTGCTGCGCTTCATCAGGGAGAATCCCACCGCGTCGCTGCGCAGTTTCAGTCTGGCCCGTCTGCGGCGCGGCCTCTCGGTGCTGATGAGCTCCTCGCCGGAGGACTTCCAGAACTGGGTGCACAGCCGCTTTCCCGGCAGCGATCAGCAGGAACTGGCCTTCGACCCCGGTCAGCTCGATGCAGCGCTGGACAGCAGGGAGCTGAGTTTCCCTCGATTTGCTGCGCCCCGGGTGTCCATCGTCGTTCCTGTCTACAACGACTACCGGGTCACCATGAACTGCCTGGTGTCGCTGCTGGAGCATACGCCGGACATTGCCTACGAGGTCATTCTCGCCGACGACTGTTCCACCGACCTGACCGCCAGTATCGCTGAGCGCGTCCACAACCTGGTGATCTCCCGCACGCCGGAAAATGCCCGCTTCCTGCTCAATTGCAACCTGGCGGCGCAGCGGGCCCGGGGGGAGTTCATCCTGTTCCTGAACAACGATACCGCCGTCTGCGCCGGCTGGCTCGACGCCCTGCTGGCGGTGATGGACCAGCATCCCCGGGCGGGCATCGTCGGGCCCAAGCTGCTCTTTGCCAACGGCCGGCTGCAGGAGGCCGGCGGCATCATCTGGCGCGACGCCTCCGGCTGGAATTTCGGCCGCGCGGACGACCCCGCCAAACCCGAATACAACTACCTCAAGCCGGTGGACTACCTCTCCGGCGCCTGCCTGATGATTCGTGCCGGGCTGTGGCGGGAGCTGGGCGGCTTCGACGAGCGCTTCCGGCCCGCCTACTACGAGGATGCCGACATCGCCTTCGCGGTGCGGGAGAAGGGCTATGAAGTGCTCTACCAGCCTGCCTCCCAGGTCTTTCATTTTGAAGGAGTGAGCAACGGTACCGACCTCAACAGCGGGGTCAAGCAGCACCAGGTCACCAACCAGCAGGTCTTCCGCGACAAGTGGGCCGCGGAACTGGAGCGTTACCACTTCCCCAACGCGGAGCACGTATGCTGGGCGCGGGATCGCTCGCGGGAGCGTCGCAGCATCCTGGTGATCGACCACTACGTGCCCCATTACGACCGGGACGCCGGTTCCCGCGCGACCTTCATGTACCTGCAACTGATGTGCGAACTGGGTTACCGGGTCATGTTCCTGGGCGCCAACTTTTTCCCCCACATGCCCTATACCAAAACGCTGCAGCAGATGGGGGTGGAAGTGCTGGTGGGCGAGTCAATGGCGCGCAACCTGCCGCGCTGGCTGCAGGACAATGCCCCCTATATCGACGCCATCTACCTTCATCGTCCCCATGTGGCCGAGCAGCTCCTGCCCCATCTGCACAAGATGGACCCCCGTCCGCCGATCATTTTCTTTGGTCACGACCTGCACTACCTGCGTGTTGAGCGCGAGCACGAACTCACCGGCGACGAGGCCCTGCGGCGCAGCGCCGCTGACTGGAAGCGGCGCGAATACACCGTGTTCGACCAGGTGGACAAGATCTACTACCCCTCGCCCTTCGAGGTGGCAACCATCGCGGCGGAGCGCCCCGACCTCGACCTGCGGGCGATTCCCCTCTACGTGCTCGAAGACCGGCAGGTCGCCGCCTACCGGCCGGAGGCCGTCGGCGACCTGCTCTTCGTCGGCGGCTTCAACCATCCACCGAACGTGGATGCGGTCACCTGGCTGGTGGCGGACATCCTGCCGCTGGTGCGCCAGCGGCATCCGGACATTCGCCTGCATATCGTCGGCTCCAACCCCACCGAGGTGGTCAAGGCCCTGCGGGGGGAGCGGGTGATCGTACATGGCTATCTCAGTGACGAGGCCCTCGACGCCCTCTATCGCCGCGTCGGCCTGGCCGTGGTACCCCTGCGCTACGGGGCCGGTGTGAAGGGCAAGGTGCTGGAGGCCATCCAGCAGGGGGTGCCGCTGGTGTGCACCCGCATCGGCGCCGAGGGTATTCCCGAGGTGGAAGACGTCATGACCGTGGCGGACGCAGCCGCCGATCTCGCGCACAGCATCTGCCGAATTGTCGAAGGCGATGAGGCACTGCTGGCGAAACTGGCAAACTACGGGCACTGGCTGCGGACGCACTTCAGCAAACAGCGGGCGGCGGATATCCTGCTGGAGGATTTTGGCGCACCGCTCCGGGGCCGGTTCGAACGCTCCATTCGAAGGTAATTCCAAAGTGCGCACGACAAGGGATATTCTGCTGCACGGCCATATCTTCAAGAACGCCGGCACCTCCTTCGACTGGGCCCTGCAGCGCTGCTTTGGCACCGGCTTCGGCGAAAATGCCGACGAGCAGGGGCTGCGGGAGCAGGGCACCGGCGCCCTGGCGGAGATACTCACTACCAGGGGCACATTGCGCGCCTTCTCCACCCATCACCTGCCCGCGCCACTGCCGGCGCTGGAACACTGCCGGCTGTATCCCCTCTACCTGCTGCGCCATCCCCTGCGACGCTGCCTCTCGGTCTACGCCTTCGAGCGTCGCCAGCAGGCCGATACCCGTGGCGCCCGGGCGGCCAAGGAATATGAGCTGCAGGACTATCTGGCCTGGCGCCTGCGGGCCGATGTGCCCAATGTCCTGCGCAGCTACCAGACCGCCTACCTGGCGGGCGACCACCGCCCGCTGATCGACGCCGCCGACATGGCGCGCCACTTCGCCGCGGCCCAGCAATTGCTCGCGGACCAGCCACTGGTGGGCCTGGTGGAGCGCTTCGACGAGAGCATGGTGCTGTTTGAACACCTGCTGCGACCCCTGTTTCCGGACATCGACCTCGCCTGCCGTCCCCAGAATCAGAGTGTTGACGGCGCCGGCAAAGCGGGCGCCCTCGGCAGCCTCGAGGCGGTGCATGAGCGCATGGGTCCCCGGGCCGCCGCCCTGGTCGACGCCAACAGTTACGACCACCCGCGCTACCCCCTGGCGCTGGGCAAGTTCGAGGCGGCCACCAGGCAGATTCCCGGCTTTCCTGTCAAGTTGTCTGAATACCGCAATCGCTGTAGCCTCCTGTTATAGAACGGACAATCGCTCGAGTGGGGGCATGCAGTGAATGGCGCAGTAGGCAATATGCCCTATCTTCGCTGCCTGACTGATCGTCTCGAATCGCTAAATACCTTCCTGGCAACGCGGGCGCTGCGTTGTTACCAGAGGGAAATTCTGACGACTGGGCAGCTGACACTACCGTCGCCGTGGACCGGGCGGGAGGTCAGTGTTGACGGCTGCTTTGTGGCCAATATCAGCCCCCTGGGCTTTGGCAATATTGTCATCGCCTACCGGCTGCCCTGTGAGCGGACATTGTGGCTGTTCTGCGGTGTGGTGTGCGAGGGCTTTCCGCTCCACGCCCTGTGGTGCCCGGCTACCGATGAAACGCTCTGGGATATGTTGCCCGGTGAGTTTGCGAGCTATGCGCCGCTGCGGCAGGCCTTGCGCGAGATTGCCGCGAGCCTGCCAGCAGCGGGTGGTGCTGCCGTTACGGAACAGCCCGGCCTGCTGCTCGGGCACCCGAACTTCGCCCATTTCATCTGGAACGAACTGCCGGGACTGTTCGCGCTCTGCAGCATGCAGACCGCTCCGCCCGCCGATGCCGAAATCCTGCTCCTGTGTGAGCCACTGGCAGCGCTGGAGGAGGTGCCCGTTGTGGCAGGGATGCCGGTCTCTCGCGTGCACGCTCTCGCTCCGCTGCTTGGCTGGCACGCACGCCTGCTCTGCCGTGTCGGTGCCACCCGGATCAGTCGTTCGCTCCGTCGCCAGTTGGTGACCGCAGCCCGGCGCAACCTGAATGCCGGACCGGTTGTCTCCCTGGGAAGCCGCCTGAAGGATTGCTGGCCGGTAATCTGGCTCTCGCTGCGCAACGATGCGCGAACAGCCTGCAACCAGGAGGACTTCATTGTCGCCCTGGTGGAGCAGGTTGCATGCAGCTATCCCCGGGCGGGTTTCATTCTCGACGGCTTCAATTACCCGGACGATTTCAGCAGCCCGATCTACACCCAGTCCGGGGTCGCGGGTATGAGTAACGACTTCGCTGCACCGGGGATCGACAAAGCAACCAGCCTGGCACAGAGCCTGTCGGCGCGGGAGCGGGACATCAGCCGTTTCATCCGTGCTCTGGGGGACCGTCTCGCTGCCAGTGGCAGGCCGCTGGCCAGCACCTCGGGCCTGCGCATGAGTGAAGCCATCGCGCTGGCCTCCATGGCGGATTACTACGTCTGCCATGCGGGTACCCTGCAGCACAAGATTGGCTGGATTTACAACACCCCGGGGATCATTCACTCCAATACCGAGGGCATCCATCCCGCCGCCGCGCGCTGGGTGGTGAACCAGGTTGAGGGGGGCGTCGAGCCGGCGCTGGTTGAGCAGAAGCTGGTGGAGGACCTCGACTCCATTCGTACTTTTGCCCGCGTGCCGCGCAATCGTGACTACCGCTTCACCGATGTCGCCGCCGTGGTCAGGCAGGTGCTGGCGGATATGTCACGGCAACTTGTGCCGCCGGCAAGGCTGGGTTCAGCGGGCAAGACAGTGTTACAGTAAGCGCGATACAGGTTTTTCTTCTTCCGGTCGCCGCTTGCATGATATCTGACCTCGCCAGCACAGCCGGCCGTGCTCCGGTGCAGCTGGACTGCGACGTTTGCATTGCCGGAGCCGGCCCCGCCGGCATCGCCCTCGCATTGACCCTTGCCCGCGCGCGGCCGGACCGGACCTTCGTGCTGCTGGAGGCTGGTGGCCGCGAGACAGCCTCCGGGGCCGAGCGGGATATCTATCGTGTCGGGCAGGATGGGCGCAATTATTCCGTGCTCGATATATCGCGGCGCCGCATGCTGGGCGGCACCACGGCCCACTGGGGTGGCTGGTGCCGGCCCCTCGATCCCACCGATTTTGAAGAGCACCCCGCCTGGGACCAGCCGGGCTGGCCGTTGGCCGCGGAGGAACTGGCTCCCTACTACCGGCGGGCCGCCCGCTGGTGCGAGCTCGGCAGCGACCGCTTCGACCCCTCCGAACTGGTGGCTGGCCACCCCCGCGCCATGCTCCATACCACCCGGCTCCAGGGCATCGACAATCGTCTGTTCCGCTTTTCTCCCCCCACCCGCTTTGGCAAGCGCTACGCGGCGGATATCGAATCGCAAGCCAATCTGCACTGCTATCTACACGCCAACCTGACAGCTATCGAGCGCGCGGGTGGGCAAGGAGGCGGGCCGGGCGGGCCGGGCGGGCAGAGAGGCGAGCGCATAGGACGGGTGCAGGCGCGCGCACTGGAGGGTGGCGCCCTCAGCGTGAGCGCCCGCCACTTCGTGCTCGCGCTGGGCGGCATGGAGAGTACGCGCTACCTGCTCAACATGCGTGAGCGGGATGGCAAGGTGGGTGGCAAAGGCGATGAGAGGTCTGGCACCGGCATCCATTCACCCCACCTGGGACGCTACTTTGCCGACCATTTCGGACTGACGCCGGCCCACTTGCTGGCACCGGCCGAACTGCAATACCACCTGTTCGCCGATCAGGACCGGCGGGTCATGCCGGTGCTGGCCTTCGATAGCGACACCCTGCGGCGGGAGCAGCAGAACAATACCTGTATCCGGCTTTATGCGGTGGCGGCCGACCCGGTGCCCGGGCCCGCCTACCTGCGCCAGGGGGCGCTGGGCTTTTCCGTGCCAGGGCCCGGGAGCGATTACTGGCAGTACGAGGTCAAGCTCACGGTGGAGCCGCGGCCCAATCCAGCGAGCCGACTGCGCCTCACCGATGAGCGCTGTGCGCTGGGCTTGCACCGCCTGGCCTTGAGCTGGCAGCTTGACGACCGGGATTTTGCCTCGGCCTTTGCGCTGGTGGAGCGGCTGGCCCAGCAACTGGGCGCCACGGGCCTGGGCCGGCTGCGCTTTCTGCAGACCCTGGCACAGGCACAGGGGGAGCAAGTGAGCGCGGGCTGCCACCATATGGGCACAGCGC
>JBKDZQ010000482.1:0-3241 GCA_047971325.1 Parahaliea sp. | reverse complement strand
GATGACAGGCGCAGAGGCGATCATCAAGTCGCTCAGAGTAAACGGCGTCGATACCGTATTCGCCCTGCCCGGGGGACAACTCGATCACCTGTTCGACGCCATGTACAGGGAAGGGGACGGCATTCGACTCATCCACACCAGCCACGAGCAGGGCGTTGCCTACATGGCCTACGGTTACGCCAAGTCCACCGGCAGGATCGGCACCTATGCCGTGGTGCCGGGGCCGGGGCTGCTCAACTCCGCGGGCGCCCTGTGCACGGCCTGGGCAAACTACGCGCCGGTGCTGTGTATTTCCGGTCAAATTCCTTCCACGGCGATTGGCAAGGGCTATGGCGACCTGCACGAGATCGACGACCAGCTCGGCATGATCCGCCATATCACCAAGTGGGCGGCCCGCATTGACCATCCCACCCAGGCGCCGGCCCAGGTGAACGAAGCCATCCGGCAGATGGTCAGCGGCAGCCCGCGACCCGTGGAGATTGAAATGCCCATGGACATCATGGGCATGGAGTCCGAAGTTGAACTGTTACCCGCCCAGGGCGCGCCGCTGGCCCCGCCCATTGACGAGGACCAGGTGGCGGCGGCGGTGGAATTGCTGACCAGGGCGCGCAGGCCGTTGATCTATATCGGCTCGGGAGCACTGGAAGCCGGCGCCGAAATCCTGCGCGTGGCGGAGCGCCTGCAGGCGCCGGTGGTGGCCTTTCGCAGCGCCAAGGGTGTGGTATCCAGTGAGCACTGTCTCAGCGCCAACTTCCCGATGGGGCATCGCTTGTGGGCCGAAACCGACGCGGTGCTGGCCATCGGCACCCGCCTGCACTGGCCACTGGTCATGTGGGGCAAGGATGAGGACATGAGCCTGATCCGTGTCGATATCGATCGGGTCCAGGTCAATCGCATCTGCGAACCGGAGCTGGGTGTGGTGGCCGATGCCGCCCGTTTCGCCGGTGCCCTAGCGGCGCAGCTCGAAGCCGCCGATGTCCAGCGAGAGTCCCGCCAGGCCGAACTGACCGCACTCAAGGCCGAGGTCGATGCCGAGATCCGCGACAAAGTAGGTCCGCAGATGGCCTATCTGGACGTGATTCGCGAGGAGTTGCCGCGGGACGGCATCTTTGTTGACGAAGTCACCCAGGTGGGTTTTGTCTCCTGGTATGGCTTCCCGGTCTACCGGCCGCGCCAGCACATCAGCGCCGGCTATCAGGGCACCCTGGGTTATGGCTACGCCACGGCGCTGGGGGTGATGGCGGGCAATATGGACAAGCGCGTCATCCAGGTTAGCGGTGACGGTGGCTTCATGTTCAACGTGCAGGAGCTGGCGACCGCCGTGCAGTACCAGTTGCCGCTGGTAACCGTCATCTTTAACGATCATCGCTTTACCAACGTGCAACGTCAGCAGAAGGAGTGGTTTGACGGTCGGATGATCTGTTCCGACCTGCACAATCCGGATTTCGTTCAGCTCGCCGAGAGCTTTGGCGCCGCTGCTTATCGGGTGGACAGTCCGGAGACGCTGCGCAGTGCTATCCGCCAGGCCTTTGAGCAGAGGGGGCCGTCCATCATCGACGTCACGGTGGAGGAATTCTTCCCGGCGCCCTGGCCCTTTCTGATGATGCCGCAAAACCGCAAGACCGTTTGCAAATAGAGGACCAGGAGTCGCGATATGACGACCGAGCCCAAAGCCGTTTCCTTTCTCGATCGCCTGGCTCCCTATGTACAGGGCAGGAGCAGCATCGACGGGGTGGAGCAGCCGATCAAACTGTCCTCCAACGAGTCTTCCCACGGTCCCTCACCGGCAGCGAGCCGTGCCTACGGTGACACGCTCACGCAGTTACAGCGCTACCCCGATGGTTCGCAGGTGGCCTTGCGCCAGGCCATCGCCGAGGTGCATGGGCTGGACCCCGACCGCATTATCTGTGGCAACGGCTCGGACGAACTCATCTCGCTGATGGTGCGCGCCTATGTGCGCTCAGGTGATGAGGCTCTGCTCAGTGAAAACGGCTTTCTCATGAGCAATATTCACTGCACGGCCCAGGGGGCTAAACTGGTGATTGCCCCGGAGCGGGATTTTCGTATCGACGTCGACGCCATGCTGGCGCGGGTTACGGACAAAACCCGCTTCTGTACTATTGCCAACCCCAACAATCCGACCGGCACCTATATCAGCGGCGCGGAACTGCGTCGGTTGCACGGCGGACTGCCGGCGGATTGCCTGTTGCTGATTGATGATGCCTACGCCGAGTATGTCACGGCGCAGGATTACGAGGACGGAGCGGAACTGGTCGATCAGTTCGCCAACGTGGTGATGACGCGCACCTTTTCGAAAATCTATGGCTTGCCCGCCCTGCGTATCGGCTGGGCCTATTGTCCGTCTAATATCATCGCTTATGTGCAGCGCATTCGCACACCGTTCAACACCAACGGCGCCGCCCTCAACGCGGCGGCGGCGGCGGTGCGAGACACCGGCTATACCCAGAGCATACGTCAGTACAACGCCCGCGAGTCTCGGCGGATTGCCGAGGCCTTGACCGCGCTTGGTATCGAAGTGGTGCCCAGTCAGGCCAATTTCTACCTGCTGCGCTTCGACGCCGGTGCCGGCAAGAGTGGCAGCGCAGCGGCGGCGTTACTGCAGTCGCGGGGTATTATTCCACGTCCCACCGGCGGCGATGACGAGTACCTGCGTATCACCATCGGTCTGGTGGAGGAAAACGACGCTGTAATTGCCGCATTGCGGGATTACATGGCGCGACGGCTATGAGAAGCGATTCGTTGCTGGAGCGGGTGCGCGGCGTGCTCAGGCGTCGCCAACCCCTGTTGATAGACGGCCAGTGGCTGGCTTCGGGCTCGGCGGGTACTTCCGCTGTCCATGATCCTTCCTCGGGCGCGGTCATTGCAGAAGCCGCCCGTGCGGGTGCGTCGGAGGTTGATTGCGCCGTTGCCGCCGCCAGGCGTTCCTTCCAATCCGGCAGCTGGCGCGACAAGTCGCCCGCCGAGCGCGGCCGTATCCTGTGGCGGGTGGCGGAACTGCTGGAGCAGGACGCCGCTTACGTGGCCGAACTGGAAATGCTCAATGCCGGCAAATCCTACCGGGGCGCGCTGCACGGGGAGGTGCCCTTTGCGGCAGAGTGTTTCCGCTACTTTGCCGGCTGGTGCACCAAGCTCGAAGGCGATGCCAAGCAACTTGCCGGTTTCCCGCCCTCGGCCTTCCACGCCTACACCCAGCGCGAGCCGCTGGGTGTGGCGGCGCTGA
>JBKDZQ010000481.1:0-3403 GCA_047971325.1 Parahaliea sp. | reverse complement strand
CCCTGGTGCACAAGGGCAATATCATGAAGTTCACCGAGGGCGCCTTCCGCGATTGGGGCTATGAACTGGCCCAGCAGGAGTTCGGCGGCCAGCTGCTGGATGGCGGCCCCTGGGTGTCGGTCAAAAACCCCAACAATGGCCGGGAGATCATCATCAAGGACGTGATCGCCGACGCCATGCTGCAGCAGATCCTGACCCGGCCGAAAGAGTACAGCGTGGTCGCCACCCTGAACCTGAATGGCGACTACCTCTCCGACGCCCTGGCGGCCCAGGTGGGCGGTATCGGCATTGCCCCCGGTGCCAACCTCTCCGACACGGTGGCCCTGTTCGAGGCCACCCACGGCACCGCCCCCAAGTACGCCGGACAGGACAAGGTGAATCCCGGTTCGCTGATCCTGTCGGCAGAGATGATGTTGCGCCATATGGGCTGGAACGAGGCCGCGGATCTCATCATCAAGGGCATGAATGGTGCCATCCAGCACGGTACCGTGACCTATGACTTCGAGCGCCTGATGGAGGGTGCCACACTGGTGAGTTGCTCGGAGTTTGGTCAGAAAATGATCCAAAACATGTAAATAAACAGTTACAATTTTGTAGCGCAAGGCCCGTACCCTGTTGCGGGCCTTTTCTGTTGTGGAAATCCTCGAAACCGGCCTCATCCTGATCACAGCTGCCGGCCTTGAAATGGCGTATACTGGCAGCCATATCCGATACACTGTTTTTGCCACAGCACGAGAGTTACCGAAGGTGATTGAGTACCGGACCAACAGGTCGTGGCGTCTCGCCAGGGAGGATGAGCACCAGGGCGGGGGCTTGGCCCTGCAGGAATCCAAGCCAGAACTAAAGCGGCCGCCACTGTTCAAAGTGGTGTTGATCAACGACGACTACACGCCCATGGAGTTCGTGGTGGAGGTGCTGGAGCTGTACTTCCGCATGAATCGCGAGCAGGCGACTCACGTGATGCTGACCGTGCATACCCAGGGCAAGGGAGTGTGCGGCATCTATACCCGTGATATCGCGGAAACAAAAGCCGCCCAGGTAAACCAGTACGCAAGGGAGAACGGGCACCCCTTACTGTGTGAGATCGAGGCATCGGAGGGCTAGTCATGCTGAGCAAGGATCTGGAACTGACACTGAATGAAGCGTTTCGCGGGGCGCGGGCCAAGCGCCACGAGTTCATGACCGTCGAGCACCTGCTGCTGGCGCTGCTGGACAACAACGATGCCATCCGGGTGCTGAAGGCCTGCGGGGCTGACGTCGGCGCCCTGCGCGGTGATCTGGTCGAGTTTGTCGATGCCACCACACCACTGATTCCCGAGAGCGAGGACGACCGCGACACCCAGCCCACCCTTGGCTTCCAGCGGGTATTGCAGCGCGCGGTGTTCCATGTGCAGTCCTCCGGCAAGAGCGAAGTCACCGGCGCCAATGTGCTGGTGGCCATTTTTTCCGAGCAGGAAAGCCAGGCCATCTATTTCCTGAAAACCCAGAGTATCGCCCGCCTGGACGTGGTGAACTACATCACCCACGGCATTTCCAAGAGTGGCAACGAAGGTGGCGCCGATCCGGAGCAGAACCTGAACGTAGAGGTGGAGGGGGCTGGCGAGGACAGCGAGCCCAATCCCCTGGATAGCTTTGCCACCAATCTCAACGCCGAGGCCGCGGCGGGTCTTATCGATCCGCTGATTGGCCGCATACCGGAAGTGGAGCGGGTGGCCCAGATTCTGGCCCGGCGCCGCAAGAACAATCCCCTGCTGGTGGGCGAGTCCGGCGTTGGTAAAACCGCCATCGCCGAGGGACTGGCCAAACTGATCGTGGACGGCGAAGTGCCGGAGCTGCTCAGGAACAGCGTGGTCTACTCCCTGGACCTCGGCTCCCTGCTGGCTGGCACCAAGTACCGGGGCGACTTTGAAAAGCGTTTCAAGGGCCTGCTGGCGGCCCTGAAGAAGCGTGAAGGGGCCATCCTGTTCATCGACGAGATACACACCATCATCGGCGCCGGGGCGGCCTCCGGCGGGGTGATGGATGCCTCCAATCTGCTCAAGCCGCTGCTGACCTCGGGCAAGATGCGCTGCATAGGTTCCACCACCTTCCAGGAGTACCGCGGCATCTTCGACAAAGACCGCGCCCTGAGTCGCCGCTTCCAGAAGGTCGATGTGCTGGAACCCTCCATCGAGGACGCCTACAAGATCCTCAAGGGGCTGAAATCCCGTTTCGAGGAACACCACGGCCTGCGCTACACCGACAAGGCCCTGCGCACCGCCACCGAGCTGTCATCGCGCTACATCACCGACCGTTTCCTGCCGGACAAGGCCATCGATGTGATCGACGAGGCCGGCGCCTATCAGCAGTTGCAACCGCCTTCGAAGCGCAAGAAGGTGGTCGGCGTCGGTGATATCGAGGCGGTGGTGGCCAAGATCGCCCGCATTCCCCCGAAAACCGTCAGCGCCGACGACAAGGAGCTGCTGCAGAAACTAGAGTCGAACCTGCAGATGGTGGTGTTTGGCCAGAACCGCGCCATCTCCAGCCTGGTCACCGCCATCAAGCTGGCCCGCGCCGGACTGCGTTCCGGTGAGAAGCCCATCGGCTCCTTCCTGCTGGCCGGGCCGACGGGCGTCGGCAAGACCGAGGTCACCCGCCAGCTGGCCAAGCAGATGGGGCTGGAACTGATCCGTTTCGACATGTCCGAGTACATGGAGCGTCACACCGTGTCGCGCCTGATTGGTGCGCCCCCGGGCTATGTCGGCTTCGACCAGGGTGGCCTGCTGACCGACGCCGTCACCAAGCATCCCCACGCCGTGGTGCTGCTCGATGAAATCGAAAAGGCCCATCCGGAAGTGTTCAACTTGCTGTTGCAGGTGATGGATCATGGCACGCTGACTTACAACAACGGTCGCAAGGCGGATTTCCGCAATGTGATCCTGGTGATGACCACCAACGCCGGCGCCCAGAGCATCAGTCGTCGCACCATCGGCTTTACCGCCCAGGATCACAGTACCGATGGCATGGAAGCCATCAACAAGATGTTTACCCCGGAATTTCGCAACCGGCTGGATGCCATTGTGCAGTTCGAGCCGCTGGGTGAGGATGTCATCCTCACCGTGGTCGACAAGTTCCTTACTGAATTGCAGGGGCAACTGGACGAGAAGCGGGTGATGCTGAATGTCGACGAGGACGCCCGGCTGTGGCTGGTGGAGAAGGGCTACGATCGCAATATGGGCGCCCGTCCGATGGAGCGGGTCATCCAGGAGCACATCAAGAAGCCGCTGGCGGAGCTGGTGCTGTTCGGGCCGCTGGCGGACAATGGTGGCACTGCGCGGGTGAGCCTCGACCGGGCCGCGGACGACCTGGTGGTGGCCGTCGAGGAAGAGGAGGCGGTGTTGGTGGGCAGCTAGCGCCGGGCGGA
>JBKDZQ010000480.1:0-5162 GCA_047971325.1 Parahaliea sp. | reverse complement strand
GCGCCACAGGTCCTCGTTCTTGACCGGCTTGCAGGCGGCGGTCAGCCAGCTCTTTGCCTTCCAGTTGGCCAGCCAGCGGGTGATACCGTCGCGCACATAGACGGAGTCGGTGGTGAGCGTTACGGCACAGGGCTCGGTAAGCGCGCGCAGGGCCTCGATGGCCGCCGTCAGTTCCATGCGGTTGTTGGTGGTCTGGGGCTCGCCGCCGTAGAGTTCGCGCTCCCTGGCCTGGTAGCGCAGCAGGGCGCCCCAGCCCCCGGGGCCTGGATTGCCCCGACAGGCACCGTCGGTAAAGATCTCCACCGTTTTCAAGCGGCGGCGTCTCTGTCCCTGCGCGCCGGCGCCGGGCGCTGCGCGGCCACGGGCTTGGGCACCGCCAGGCCGATCAGGCGGGCACCGCGTGTTCGCTGGGGCGGCCTGATATGGCCGGACACCTGTTTCATGGCATGCACCATGTACAGGCCACCCATGGGCAGGCGGTGGTCGGCACACCATTGGTTGAAGCGCCGGATGGCACCGCTGAGCCCCCGGCCCCCACGGGGTGCCAGCGCATAGTGATAGTCGATACTCTCCACCTCCAGCCCCAGCACCCTGAGCCAGTCGGTCGTGCGCCAGGTCAACAGAGGCTGGCGCTGGCGCCACAGGGGGGAACCCAGCCGGGCCCGCAAGGCCATCGACAGCCCCGGCAGGCTGAGCGGATTGAAACCGATGACGAACAGGTGGCCCTGGGGCGTCAGCACCCGGTGCATCTCGCGCAGCGCCTGATGAGGCCGCGCGCAGAACTCCAGGCTGTGGTGGGCAACCAGGACATCGACGCTGTCGCTGGCCAGCGGCAACTCGTCGGCCGCCGCCACCAGGCCAACCTCGCCGCCGGCCACCGGTGCCACATAGATACGGTGGCGGATCGGACTGTCCGTGTACAGGGGGTGGTGGCCAGTGCCGCCCACCTGCGCCAGATGGTAGCCAAAGGCGGTATCCAGCTCGGCCGCCAGTTGCGAGCGTGTGAGCTCGAGCACATAACGCCCGACAGGGGAGGCATACCAGGTTTCCAGTTCGGTCAAAATCTCGTTAAACTCTTTTCCTGGCACCGGGGCGATCACCGCCCTGTCGCCAGGCCCCGACGGGGTGGTTACAGTGGCATCCATGTTACTGTATTTTCAGCTTGATTGAACGGTGTACTATGCTTTGCATCTCGCCGGTCCCGGCGTTCAATGACAACTACATCTGGCTGCTGGAACGCGAGGGCCAGGCCGTGGTGGTCGACCCCGGCGACGCCGCACCGGTGGAGGCGGCCCTGTCCGCGCGCGGCCTGACGCTGGCGGGTATCCTTATCACCCACCATCACCTTGACCACGTGGGTGGTGTCGCCGCCCTGCTGGCGGACCGCGAGATTCCGGTCTGGGGGCCCACCAATCCCGCCATCGAGCGAATCAGCGAGCGCCTGTCGGCAGACGACAATATCGAGGTACTGGGCCTGCCCTTTCGCGTGCTGGAGGTGCCCGGCCACACCCTTGATCATATTGCCTATTTTCACGATGACCCCCTGCGCCCGCTGCTGTTTTGCGGGGATACGCTGTTCGCCGGTGGCTGCGGGCGGGTGTTCGAGGGCACCCCGGACATGATGTACCACTCCCTGTCGTCGCTGGCGGCCCTGCCCGCCAGCACGCTGGTCTACTGCGCCCATGAGTACACCCTGGCCAACCTGGCCTTTGCCAGGGCGGTGGAGCCCGACAACACCGAACTGGCGCTCCGCGAAAGCGCGGCCCGGCAGTCGCGTGAGCGAGGCCAGCCCACCGTGCCCTCACAACTGGCCACGGAACTGGCCACCAACCCCTTCCTGCGTTGTGACAGCCCCGACCTGCAGGCCTCCATGCGCCGGCAAGGGCGGCTGGTTGACCGTTCCGGCGCCAGCGTCTTTGCAGTGGTCAGGGCCTGGAAAGACAATTTTTAAAAGAAATTTATATTGAAAATTAAAAAGTTACTAACAGTATCTGCCGTAGTTTATAGCCTTGCGATCAGTGCCGGCTGTCAACATATGCCCGCAGAGACGGGCAGTGCCACCAGCCAGGTCGATACCGCCACCCAACAGGTACTGGAGCCCATCGAGCCCCTGGCCACCCGGCTCCCCATACCGGCGCTGGAGTCACCGGCACCGCCACCGATCGACCTCTGGGCCCGTTTGCGCATGCAGTTTGACTGGCCGCAGAGCGACCACGTGCAAGTCCAGCGCGAGCGGCAAAAGTACCTGCGGCAAATCAACTACCTGCCGGTGGTGACCGGACGCTCCGCCCTCTACCTGTATTACATCACCGGGGAAGTGGAAGCCCGCGGACTGCCGCTGGAACTTGCCCTGCTGCCGCTGGTGGAAAGCACCATGGACCCCTTCGCCCGTTCCCCCGATCACGCGGTGGGACTGTGGCAGATCATGCCCGCCACCGGCCGCCAGCTGGGACTGGCCAGTAACTGGTGGTACGACGGACGCCAGGATCTCAGGGACTCCACCCGGGCGGCGCTGGATTATCTGGAATCCCTGCACCGGCGGTTCAACGGCGACTGGTTGCTGGCGCTGGCTGCCTACAACTCGGGCAAGGGCCGGGTCGGCCGTGCCATCAGCAATAACCGCAAACACGGCAAGGGCACTGACTACTGGTCCCTGCGCCTGCCGCGGGAAACCCGCCAGTATGTACCCAAGCTGCTGGCGCTGGCTTCCATCGTCGCCGACCCCGGGCGCTACGACACCAGCCTCCCGCCGCTGGCCAACGAGCCCGCCTTCGCCATCGCCGCCACCGGTGGCCAGATCGAACTGGCGCGGGCGGCCACGCTGGCCGGTATCGACGAGGCCCTGCTGCGGGCCCTCAACCCCGGCCAGTTGCGCTGGGCCACCGCGCCGGAGCAGCCCCAGGAGCTGCTGCTGCCACCAGAGGCCCTGCCGCGCTTCGAACAGGGCCTGGCCTCGCTCGCCGAGGGCGAGCGGGTGAGCTGGCAGCACTACCGCATCCAGCCCGGTGACAGCCTGAGCCGCATCGCCCGGCACTTCAACACCGGGGTGGCCCTGCTGCGGGAGGTCAACCACATCGATGGCAGCCTGATCCGTGCCGGCGATAGCCTGCTGATTCCCCAGGGCGACGCCTGGTCCGGCAGCCTTGCCCTGATGGGCAAGGGCGGCGTACCGCGCACCCACGATTACCGGGTGCGCCGCGGGGACTCACTGTACCGCATCGCCGGGCGCTTCAATGTCTCCATCCAGGACATCGTCAGCTGGAACTCACTGAACCCGCGCGCCTACCTGCGGCCGGGGCAGCAACTGACGCTCTATCTCAACCGCGAGCGCTGATGGCCGCCCCGGCCAGTGACGATTTCGCCACCCCCTTTGGCACCTTCCGGCTGACCCGCTACCCGACCAGGCCCGGGGAGCCACTGCAGGCCTGGTGCGCCGCCGATGAACTGCTGCTGCAGGCCGCCGCCGGTGGGCTCGCCGGCCCCGGGGGGCCGACCCTGGTGATGAACGACGAGCACGGCGCCCTCGCCCTGCCACTGGCGGCAGCCGCCAGCTGGACCGATTCCGCCCTCGCCGCCCTCGCCCTGGCCGTCAACGCCCGGACCAACGGCAGGCCAGCGCCGCAGCGGCTGTGGTCCACCGAGCCCCCGCCGCCACTGCGACGGGTGTTCCTGCGCATTCCCAAGCATCTGGCCTTTTTCGAGTTCCAGCTGGCCGGTCTCGCCCGCAGCCTGCCGGAGGGGGCGACGGTGGTCGCCGGCGGCATGGACAAGCACCTCTCACCTCACAGCGCCGCGCTGATGGAGCGCCACCTCGGCCCCACCGAGCGCCATCGGGGCGAGCGCAAGGCCCGGCTGTTTTCCGCCCGGCTGCTTGCCACCGCCCAAACCCGCGCCACCGCTGACGAGGACGCGAACTGGATTGCCTACCACTGCCGGCCGCTGGGCGCGTCCCTGCGGGCCCTGCCCAATGTGTTCAGCCGCGATCGGCTGGACGGCGGCAGCGAGCTCTTGCTGGGCCAGCTCGGCGAGCTGGGGCGGGATCTGGCGGTTACCGACCTGGCCTGCGGCAATGGTGTGCTGGGTCTCGCCGCCCTGGCGGGGGGACTGGCAAAATCGCTGCTGTTCTGTGATGAATCGGCCATGGCGATGGCCTCGGCGCGGGACAATCTGCTGCGGCTCTATCCGCAGCAGGTGGCGCAGTGCCACTTCCATCACGGCGATGGCCTACGCCATTACCGCGGCCCGCCGGTGGACCTGGTGCTGTGCAACCCGCCCTTTCACCAGCAGCACACGGTGGATGACTTCGCCGGCCGCCGCCTGTTGCAGCAGGCGGCCAGGCATTTGCAACCCGGCGGCCGGCTGTGCCTGGTGGCCAACCGCCACCTGAATTACCGGGGCGCCCTGAAACGCGCTTTTGGCCGTGTCAGCCAGCTCGCCGGCGACCACCGCTTCAGTGTCTGGCTGGCGGAGCATCCCCGGCAACCCGGCTCAGAACAGCATTCACTTTAACCGCGATGCTGCCTAGCCAAGTGTTGGAACCGGATTTCAGTCCACCCGCCCGGCCAGCAGTTCGTCCACCAGCAGCCCCACCTGCTTGCTGGCGCAGCCGCTGTAGTGATGGTGGAAATAGCCCGCCACCTCACTGGCTTCCTGATTGACCTCCACGGTAGTGGCGCCGGCCCCCCTCGCCACCTGCACAAAACCCGCCGCCGGATACACCGCGCCGGAGGTGCCCACGGCAATGAACAGTTCACAGGTGGCAAGCCGGGCCTCGATGCTGTCCAGGTGGTAGGGCATTTCCCCGAACCAGACAATATCCGGGCGCAGTGCCCCGCTCTGGCCGCAGGCCGGGCAGCAGGTGGCGGCGTCGAATTCCGTCGGTGCCGGCTGGCGCCGGCCGCAGCGCTGGCAGAGCATGCTGGCGAGTTCCCCATGCATGTGGCAGACCTGTGCGCTGCCGCCGCGCTGGTGGAGGTTGTCGACGTTCTGGGTCACCAGCAACACGCTGTCCCCCAGCGCTGCCTGCAGCCGGGCCAGGGCGCGGTGGGCGGCGTTGGGTTCCACCGCGGTGAGCTGGCGGCGGCGGGCGTTGTAGAAGCGATAGACCAGGGCCGGATCCCGGGCGAAGGCCTCGGGGGTGGCAATGGCCATCGGGTCGTGGT
>JBKDZQ010000479.1:0-1592 GCA_047971325.1 Parahaliea sp. | reverse complement strand
ACGCTTTGGTCACGACATCCTGTCGGTGGACCTGGCGGGCGAGGCCCCCACGGTGGTCTGCCGCCGGGATGATGGGCAGGAGCTCACCTTCCGCGGCCGCTTCCTGCTGGATGCCAGTGGCTTCGGCCGGGTGCTGCCGCGCCTGCTCGACCTGGAGCGGCCGTCGCGGTTTCCGGTGCGGGCCTCGCTGTTTACCCACATCGCCGATCACATCGACGACCCGGCCTACGACCGCGAGAAAATCCTGATCACCGTGCACCCATGCCACCGGGATGTCTGGTTCTGGCTGATTCCCTTCAGCGGGGGCCGCAGTTCCATCGGCGTGGTGTCCGAGCGGGAGTTCTTTTCCGCCTATCCGGAGGACCCCCTCACTGTCCTGCGCACCATGGTCGCACAGGACCCGGAACTGGCCCGGCTCACCGGCGGGGCGCAGTGGGATACGCCAGCGCGCAATATCACCGGCTATGCCTGCGATGTCACCCGCATGTGCAGCGACCGTTTTGCCCTGCTGGGCAATGCCGGGGAGTTTCTCGACCCGGTGTTTTCCTCCGGGGTGACCATCGCCATGCGCTCGGCGAGCACGGCGGTGGCCCTGCTCGATCGCCAGTTGCGCGGCGAGCCGGTGGACTGGCAGCGGGACTACGCGGAGCCACTGGCCAAAGGCGTCGCCACCTTCCGTACCTTTGTCGAGGGCTGGTACGACGGCCGCTTCCAGGACGTCATCTTCCACGGTGGCAGCGGCAGCGATATCCGCCGGATGATCTGCTCCGTCCTCGCCGGTTATGCCTGGGATGAAAGCAACCCCTTCGTGCGCCAGAGCGAGCGCCGCCTGAATACGCTGTGGCAGTACTGCCGGAGTGGGGAGGGGGAATGAATGCGACGCCGGGGTGGCATTTGCCCACCCCGGCGCTGGTGGCGGCTTCAGTGCCGCCGGAGGTGTGGGTCAGTTATACCCTTCTTCCTTGGGGTTGTAGATGACGCGGTAAACCTTGTAAGCGCTGCTTACCCGGTTTTCTGACATCAGCGTAATGACACCCTGGCCCTTGTAGCGATATTCCATACGGCTGGCATCCTTTCCAAAATAGAAAGGAATCCACGCCTTGCCGGTGACATAGACTTTCTGGTCGGTGGGCTCGCCGATCAGATCGGCGACCTGCCGTGACGACATGCCAACCTTGATCTTGGAAAAAGGGCTGCCCGCCGGAGGGTTGCCGTAGATGCCACTTTCTTCCTCGACCTGTTTCGCACGGGTTTTCGAAGAGCGTTCGGTGGAAGCGTTGTTTGAAGCGGTTTGCTGAGGTTCCCTGGCGGCACTGGTTTGCTGTGTGCTGCTGGACGAGGTTTCAGCGCTTTCGTCCCCGGACACCTTGGATTTCAGGCTTTCCATTTGGGTACAGCCGCCCAGCAACACAGCCAACGCAACCAAACTGACGGTTTTTTTCATCGATATTTCCCTGTGTATCCTTCCATATTGATAGGTCCGTATTACCTCACCGGGAGGTATTGCGTGTGGCAATATAGCCCATGTCATAGGCATATGCACCCGGCCGTATTGAAAAGCCGTGATGCGCATCACCCAGTCAATGGATGGC
>JBKDZQ010000478.1:0-2238 GCA_047971325.1 Parahaliea sp. | reverse complement strand
GAGGCTGTGGTGCGCAAGGTGCAACAGATGGTGAGGAATTTTGGCGACCGCTTGTATCAGGAAGGATACAAGGGCGTGTTTTGCCTGGACTTCTTGCTCGATACCGATACCGGCGAGGTATATCTGGGGGAATTGAACCCCCGGATCAGTGGTGTCACCCCGCCGACAAATCTTATCACCTCGGCCTATGGGGGGTGTCCGCTTTTCTTGTTCCACTTACTGGAATATCTGGATGTTACCTATGAGATCGACATTCATTCAGTGCAGCAACGCTGGACGGATTACGACACCTGGACGCAACTTGTACTTAATCAAACCGATGACATGGTCGAGGTAATTACCAAAGCACCGCAATCTGGCATCTGGCGGCTGAATGAGGACGGCGTTGAATTCGTTCGCACATCGTTGAATCCAAACAATCTGGGGGATGAGCGCGAGGCCTTCTATCTGCGGGTCTATGGTCCTGGTGATTTCTGCTATCACGGAGCCGATCTGGGATGCCTTCTGGCGCGTGGAAGAATGCAGACTGACAAGCGAAATCTGACAAAGCGAGCGAAGCTGTGGAATGCTGGAATTAAGGCACAATTCCATTCGGTGCCGCTGCGCCCCACAGAGTCGCCAATTTTGCCCGATCTATCGGGCGGCAAGTGGTTCTGAGTTCAGCCAGAACCTGGGTATGTGGCAAGATGAACGACATGACTGGCGCATCGCAGCGCGAAATATCGCCCCGACAGCTACTGCTGCTGTCTGAGGATCGTCCTGATGCGGCATGGAACCGGATTTGTCGTAGCTTTTGGCCGGGCTGGCGCGGCTGGTTCCAGAGGCATGGGGGTTTCTATGCAAGCTCCAGTCAGGCGCAGCGGGCGCTGCGCAAGCACATGCCGGAAATCGAAGGGTTGGTGGAGCAATTGGCCCAGTCGATCCCCGATGACCCGCTTTTCTACGAGTTCCTGACCTTCTGGTGCCCGCCGCGCTATCTGACGGGCTGCTCTCAGGTAGCCGGCAACGACGAAGAGGGGCCATATCTGGTCCGCAACTACGATCTGGATCCTCATCTAAGTGAATTGACCCTGTTGCGAAGCGCTTGGCGAGGCAAGCGAGTGATTGGGATGATCGAAGGGCTGTGCGGTCTTTCGGATGGGATCAATGAAAATGGGCTCGCGGTATCGCTCAGTTTCGGGGGACGACTAGTGACCGGAAGGGGGTTTGGTGTTCCCTTGATCCTCCGCTACCTGCTGGAATGTTGCATCGATGTTCAAGACGCGGTCGAGGCGCTGCGCAGCCTGCCCTGTCACATGTCATATAACCTGACGCTTGCCGACCGCTCGGGGATGTGCCGGACAGCCCTGATCTCGCCGGACCGGCCCGCCATCGTGTTGTCACGAAACTGGGCCACCAATCATCAGCTTGACGTCGAGTTGCCTGCTCATGGACGTTTCTCGCGAACGCTGGAACGGGCCGGCTCGCTGATGGCGCTGACCGACAAACCGGTGAAGGCCCGGCAGATGGTCCAAAATTTCCTGTCGCCGCCGCTCTTTACGACGGCTTATGGCCAGGGTTTCGGAACCTTGTTCACGACATTGTACAACACACGTGATGCCAGCATGGAGCTGTTTCTGTCCGATGGCTCACTTGGCCGTTTCACCACGTCAGACCATCCGCAAGGGATCATTCCGGTTGCCTATTCGTCCCAAGGCAGCCGACAGGACCCGGCGATAATCGATCAAGAGGCAAAAGCATGACCAAATTCGCCATTGGCGGCATCCAGATGCATCTGGGTACACAAGACAATCTACCTGAAATGAAGAAGCGACTGGCGGTCATGATGCATCTTTACCCTTGGGTCGAGATGGTCCTGTTCAGTGAACTCTGTCACTCTGGTCCCAACCCACAATCGGCGCAGGCAACCGGCGGAGCCTATGAGCAGGATTGTCAGGAACTTGCGGCCAAATATGGCATCTGGTTGATACCGGGCTCGTACTATGAGGCCCGCGACGGCAATCTCTACAACACCACGCCGGTGATCGATCCTCAGGGTCAGATTATCCTCCGCTATCGAAAGATATTCCCGTTTACGCCCTATGAAGATTCAACGACACCGGGCACCGAAATTGGTCTGTTCGAGGTGCCCCACGTCGGTAAGTTCGGTGTTTCGATTTGCTACGATCTATGGTTTCCCGAACTGACACGTGCGATGGTCAGTGAAGGGGCCGAGGTGATCCTTAACCCTGTCATGGC
>JBKDZQ010000477.1:0-4156 GCA_047971325.1 Parahaliea sp. | reverse complement strand
GCTGGCGCCGGATATCGTGGCGGAGCAGGTTGTCGCCAGTGAATTGATGCGTGCCGCCGACAGCCAGCGGCTGGACTTCTACGTTTGATGCCACCGGGGGCGCTGGCAGCGCTTTCCCGTCCGCTTCCGGATACGGCATCACCCGATCGCGGCCACCCACGGCCCGGTATCCAGCCGGGCGCTCACGAGAGCCCTTACAGTCCACCCTTTGCAGCCACCTCCCCGGAGTGTATTCCCGGTTGACATAGAGTGCCGTTATTCCGCCGTCAAAATATCGACACCTTCTTTCTGGTTTTTTCAACATACTGATAAATAAAGATATTTTATTTTGGCATAAGCCTTGCTTGTACTGTTTCGGCACAGGGCCGGGCGCGCCGCCAACCGCGCGCCGTTCGGGCCTGCAACAGACGACTCACAGAACAGGGGCTTGGCGGCAGTTATGGCTGAACAACAGAAAGACGCGGCGGAAAACGAGGCGCCGGCAAAGAGCAAGAAGATGATCTGGATCCTGCTGGCGGTGGTATTGCTGGCCGGGGGTGGCGGCGGTGCCTACTGGTTCCTGGCGGGCAACAAGGCGGCGCCGGTGGATGGGGAGAACCCCGATGTCGAAACCGAGGTGGCGGCGGAGCCGGTCCGTGATCCCAATTACCTGGCCATGGAAAAATTGCTGGTCAACTTCGATTACCAGGGTTCCACCCGCTATGTGCAGACCGAAATGCAGCTGATGGCCTATGACGAGGCTGCGTTGGCCAAGGCCAGCCTCAACATGCCGGCGGTGCGCAACCGGCTGATCATGCTGCTGAGCGAACAGGATTTTGCCGCCCTGCGCACGGTACAGGGCAAGGAGGCACTGCGGCAATCCATTGCGGTGGCCGTTAACGAAGTGCTCACCGCCAGTGGCGGAGCGGCCATCGACGACGTTTTCTTTACCTCGTTTGTATTGCAGTAAGAGGAGGTGGGTGTGAGCAGTGCGGTGTTATCGGAGAGTGAACTGGCCACGCTGGCCGAGGTTGCCGAGCAGTTCGATCACGCGGAGCAGTCCGATGGTGAATATCGGCTCTTTGATTTTTCGTCGCGGGAGGCCGGTGTCCTGCGGCAGATGACGCTGTTGCCCTCCATGCACCAGCGTCACGCGGAGCAGTTGGGCAATATCCTGAACCGGACCTTCAGCAGCGGCTTCAGCGTGACCTCCAACGAGCCGCGTACCAAGAATTACGGTGACCTGCTGATGTCGCTGCCGGAGGAGGTGGGGCTGCTGGGAGTGAATATCGCGCCGGTGCGTGGTCTTTGCTACCTGGCCTTCCCCGCCGCCCTGCTGTCCATCCTGGTGGACCGCTTTTTTGGCGGCGACCCCAAGGCCCCGGTGACGGTGCGCAAGCGCAAGATGCTCACCCCTGGCGAGGAGCGGATCAGTGAGCTGCTGGGCCAGTGCGTGCTGGACGGCATGCTGCCGGCCTGGGCGGAGCGCCTGGCGCTCAAACCCGAGCCACTGGTGGTACTGCCCAACACCGACAAGCTCGCTGCCGAGCCGGTTGACAACAAGACGCTGTGCCTGGAGTTCCACCTGGCGGTGGGCGACTGGGAGGGTGAGGTTTGCCTGGCGATTCCCTTCGCCGGTATCGAGCCCTTCAAGAAACAGTTGGCCAAGGTCACCAGCGGTTCGACCCCGAGCCTGCCCAGCGCCTGGCGGGAAACCCTGGAGCAGGAAATATCCGGCATGCCGGTGGTCATGTCGGTGGAACTGGCCACCCTGAAAATGACCCTGGGTGAAGCGCTGAAACTGCACAAGGGCATGGTGCTGCCGCTGGACATGCAGTCCAGCGTCAGCGCGCGGGTGGAGAATCACCAGATCGGCAGGGGCGAATACGGCAGTCATCAGGGTCGCAAGGCCATTCGAATCAATGAACTCCACGACAGCGTGGAATGGGGAGCATGAGCGGAGAACAGCCATGAATGAGGAAAAATCATGACGCAGGATGCTGAACAGTTGCTCGACGAGGTCGAGCAGGATGAGTCCTCCCTGTCCGACAGCGAGCGCGAGGATCAGGGGTCGGTTGCCGGGGTGCCGGAATTCGACAGCCAGGCCCCGGCGCCCCGCGGCCCCGGGGAAGTCAACCTGTCCATGCTGCTGGATGTGCCGGTGACCCTGTCGGTGGAAATCGGCCGCGCGCGCATTCCGGTCAGCAAGCTGCTGTCCCTCAGCCAGGGCTCGGTGGTGGAACTCGACCGCGAAATCAGCGCGCCGCTGGACCTGATGGTCAACGGCATGCTGATCGCCCGGGGGGAAGTGGTGGAGACCCAGGGCAAGTTCGGACTGCGGCTGGTGGATGTGGTCAGTACCAGCGAGCGGATCAAGAAGCTCAAATGAGCCGGTGGCCTCGCCAGTGGTGCCTGCCTGCGGCCGCTGTCCTGCACGCTCCGGCCCTGTGGGCGGCCGGAGGGGAGCCGGGTTTTGCGCCGGCGATCGATGGTGCCTATGTGGCCCAGGTGATCGGCTCGCTGGCGCTGGTGCTGGCGACGCTGTACGGCGTGCTGTGGCTGTTGCGGCGTATGCAGGGCGGTGGCGCCAGTCGCGGCTCGGTGCTGAGGATCGAGGCCACGGCGAGTGTCGGCTCCCGGGAGAAAGTGGTGCTGTTGCGGGCGGGCGAGCGCCAGTTGCTGTTGGGGGTTACCAGTTCCCAGGTCAACCTGCTGCAGGATCTGACCGGGGCCGGTGCGACCTGTTTTGGCGCCACGCTGGAGCAGGTTGCCAAGGACAGCGCCGCGCTCGCGCAGGACAGGACGGCATCGCAGGGAGACGCAGCATGAGGCGGATCGCACGGTGGGCTGTGCTCGCCCTGCTCAGCCTCACACCGTTGCTGGCGGTGGCGAACCCGGGCATTCCGTTGCTGGAGGTGGCGCCGCTGCCCGGCGGCGGCAGCAGTTACTCCCTGGGTGTGCAGATTCTCATGGTGATGACCCTGCTGACGCTGTTACCGGCGCTGCTGATCACCATGACCTCCTTCACCCGGATTCTGGTGGTGCTGGCGATACTGCGCCAGGCCCTGGGCACCGCCCAGACACCCTCCAACCAGATTATCCTCGGGCTGGCCCTGTTCCTCAGCCTGTTCATCATGGCGCCGGTGATGGAGCGGGTGCACCACGAGGCGCTCACTCCCGACCTCGAGGAGAGCATCACCTTCGACCAGGCGCTGGAGCGGGCGCGAACGCCCTTTCGCGAATTCATGTTCGCCCAGACCCGGGAGAACGACCTGATGCTGTTCTCGGAACTTGGCGGTTACGGTCCCTACGCCTCCCAGGATGAGGTGCCGATGGTGGTGTTGTTGCCTTCCTTCCTGACCAGCGAGCTGAAAACCGCCTTCCAGATCGGTTTCCTGCTGTTCGTACCCTTTCTGGTGATCGACCTGGTGGTGGCCTCGGTGCTGATGTCCATGGGCATGATGATGCTTTCGCCCATGCTGATCTCGCTGCCCTTCAAGCTGATGCTGTTCGTGCTGGTGGACGGCTGGGTGCTGGTGTCCACTACCCTGGTATCGAGTTTTACGGTCTAGGAGGAGGGCAGCCGTGACCCCGGGAGAAGTCATCGATATCGGCATGGAGGCCCTTTGGCTGTCGGTGCTGCTGGCCGGCCCGATTCTGGGCAGCGCGCTGGCGGTGGGCCTGCTCATCGGGGTGCTGCAGGCCGCCACCCAGATCCAGGAAATGACGCTCAGCTTCATTCCCAAGCTGCTGGCGGTGATCGTCGCCCTGTTTGTCGCCGGCCACTGGATGATCCGCGTGCTGACCAGCTTTACCACCCGGCTGTACGAAGCCATTCCGGGACTGCTGGGATGATCCAGGCGGCCGACCTGGTGGCCTGGGTGCACGCCCTGGTGTGGCCCTTTTTGCGTATCTCAGCCCTGTTCCTGGTGGCGCCGGTATTTAGCGCCGCGTCCATCCCGGTGCGGGTACGGGTGATTCTGGCGGCGGTGATCGCGGCGCTGCTGGCGCCGCTGCTGCCGGCGATGCCGCCGGTGGATACTCTGAGTGCCGAGGGCCTGTTGCTGGCGGCGCGGGAGGTGGCGGTGGGCGCGCTGATGGGCGCGGTGGTACAACTGGCCTTTGCCGCGGTGGTGGTGGCCGGGGAGTCCCTCGCCATGTCCATGGGCCTGGGTTT
>JBKDZQ010000476.1:0-6669 GCA_047971325.1 Parahaliea sp. | reverse complement strand
CGTCAGTTTTCACGAGTGGGGGGAGTGGGATTCCATGGCCGATCTCGTCGGTGCCGCCTTCCTGATCGAGGCCCTGGCTGCCCGCGGGCATGTCGGCCCGCTGCCCATGGGCAGCGGGCGGGTCGATACCGCCCATGGTCTCCTGCCGGTGCCGGCCCCGGCAACGGCCCTGCTGTTGCGGGGATTCAGTGGCGTTGACGACGGCATCCCCGGTGAGCGTGTGACGCCCACTGGCGCGGCGATTCTGCGCTATTTGCGGGCGGATAGCCCGCTGCCGGCACAACTGGGTCGCTTGCGACAGGTGGGCATGGGTTTTGGTACCCGCCGGCTGCCGGGGCTCAGTAACGTACTGCGCCTGCTGGCCTATGACAGCGCCGGCGACTCTGGTGATATCGAGCGGGAACGGATCAGCGAGATCAGTTTTGAGGTGGACGACCAGACCCCGGAGGACCTGGGCATCGCCGTCGAGTACCTGCGGGCACTGCCCGGTGTCAGGGATGTGATGCAGTTGAGCGGTATCGGCAAGAAGGGGCGGCTGAGTGTGCAGCTGCGCCTGCTGGTGGACCCCGCCCATTGTGACACGGTCTGCGAGGCCTGCTTTGCCCAGACCACCACCATTGGCCTGCGCCTGCAGACACTGGAGCGCCGGCTGTTGTCGCGGCGGCAACTGAGTGCCGAGGTCGATGGCAGATCGCTGCGGGTCAAGGTGAGTGCGCGCGCTGGTGGTGAGAGCGCCAAGGCGGAGGCGGATGATGTCGCCGCCGCGGCCGGACAGGGGGCGGATCGGCTGGCGCGCGAGCACTACCGGCGGCGGGCCGAGCAGGTGGCGGTGTCGGCAGAGGCTCGGGGAGACCGGGAGGGTGACAGCGTATGACCGGGCTGGCGTCGACGATCGCGGCCCTGCAGGCCGTTCTGTCCGATTGCGGGCGCATGGCGGTCGCCGTGTCCGGTGGCGTCGACAGCCTCACCCTGGCGAGCTTTGCCCAGCGCTACTACCCCGCGCAGGTATCCATGTATCACGCCGTTTCGCCAGCGGTGCCACTGGAGGCGAGCCAGCGCGTCAGGGAACTGGCGGCGCGGGAGGGCTGGCGGCTGGAGATCGTGGATGCGGGGGAATTCACCGACCCGGACTATCTGGCCAACCCGGTCAATCGCTGCTTTTACTGCAAGAGCAGCCTCTACGGCACCCTCGCCCGCCACAGCGATGCCCGGCTGCTGTCGGGCACCAATCTCGATGATCTGGGTGAATACCGCCCCGGCCTGCAGGCGGCTGAGGCCTTCGGTGTGCGCCATCCCTATGTGGAGGCGCTCATCGACAAGCAGACCCTGCGCCGCCTGTCCACCTGGCTGGGGCTTGGCGAGGTGGCGACGCTGCCGGCTTCGCCCTGCCTGGCCAGCCGCATCGAAACCGCCATCGTGATCGACCCCGAGCTGCTCGAACTGGTGCATGCCATCGAGCGGTTGGTCGGCAGCAGGGTGGAGGCGAGCACTGTGCGCTGCCGGGTGCGCAGTACCGGCCTGGTGATCGAGCTGGATGAGCACAGCCATCAAAGCCTGGGCGAGGCCGCCCGGGACACCCTGCTGGCGGAGGTCCGCTCACTGGTGGCTGCCGCCGGTCGCGGCGACAGGCTTGATATCGCGCCTTACCGACGCGGCGGCGCCTTCATTCATACGCCGCCCCCCGCTCCGGCACCGGTGCGGGAAGGGCCGGCGATTTGAACGGTCAGCCCAGCGACCCGGTGAGCGAGCAGGTCATGCTTGACCTTGCCCGCGGCGAGCGTACCGGTCAGGCTGAGGCGGTGTACTGTGCCGGCAAATCGGCGCTGCAGATTGATGAAATTCTGCGCCAGGTTGCCGCCAAAGGCGGCCGTATCCTGCTTACCCGCCTGGGCCGGGAACGGTACGCCGAACTGGAGGAAAGCCATCGGCGCCGGCTGGACTACGACGTCCTGTCCGGCACTGCCTTTTTGGGTGGCGCCAGGCCCAGCGAGCACAGAGGCAGGGTGGCGGTGGTGGCGGCGGGCACCTCGGACGTCGCGGTTGCCCGGGAAGTGGTGCGCACACTGGCGTTTTCGGGTGAGCAGGCGCTGGTGGTCAACGATGTCGGGGTGGCTGGCCTGTGGCGGCTGATGCAGCGTTTGCCGGATATCCGCTCGGCCCGCATTGTGATAGCCGTTGCCGGCATGGATGCGGCACTGCCCACGGTACTGGGAGGGCTGGTCGCCACCCCGGTGATCGGCGTGCCGACCTCGGTGGGCTATGGGGTTGCCGCCGGTGGCGAAACCGCGCTCAGGGCCATGCTGGCCAGTTGCGCCTCCGGGCTGCTGGTGAGCAATATCGACAACGGCTACGGCGCGGCCTGCGCCGCGCTCAGGATGTTGAACACGGTGACCCGCTAGTCTTTGGCACGCTTGCGTCGGTCAGGTGGCGGCGCTTTCGGCAGTCTGGCATGGCAGCAGCGCTGCCAGTAGAATGTGCGCCGTCTGTTTCTACTGGTGGGAGCCTGTTCATGTCCGAAATCAAGAAGGTCGTACTAGCCTACTCCGGGGGACTCGATACCTCCGTCATCGTCCGCTGGCTGCAGGAAACCTACGGCTGCGAGGTCGTCACCTTCACCGCCGACATCGGCCAGGGCGAGGAGGTCGAGCCCGCCCGCGCCAAGGCCCAGGCCCTGGGGGTCAAGGAAATTTACATCGACGACCTGCGCGAGGAATTCGTGCGCGATTTCGTCTACCCGATGTTTCGCGCCAATACCCTCTACGAAGGCGAATACCGCCTCGGCACCTCCATCGCCCGCCCGCTGATCGCCAAGCGGCTGGTGGAGATCGCCGGCGAAACCGGTGCCGACGCCATCTCCCACGGCGCCACCGGCAAGGGCAATGACCAGGTGCGCTTCGAGCTGGGCGCCTACGCCCTCAAGCCCGGTATCAAGGTCATCGCCCCCTGGCGCGAGTGGCAGCTGGGCTCGCGCGAATCGCTGATGGCCTACTGCGAGCAGCACAAGATTCCGGTCGACTTCAACAAAAAGAAAAAGTCCCCCTATTCCATGGACGCCAACCTGCTGCACATCTCCTACGAAGGTGGTGTGCTGGAGGACCCCTGGCAGGGCCCCGAGGAAGACATGTGGCGCTGGAGCGTCAGCCCCGAGGCGGCGCCGGACACTCCCACCCTCATCGAGCTCGACTTCCAGCGCGGTGACGTGGTGGCCATCGACGGCGAGGCGCTGAGCCCGGCCACCGTGCTGGAGCGCCTGAACAGGATCGGCGGCGCCAACGGTATCGGCCGCGATGACCTGGTGGAAAACCGCTACGTGGGCATGAAGTCCCGGGGCTGCTACGAAACCCCCGGCGGCGCCATCATCCTCAAGGCCCACCGCGCCATGGAGTCGCTGACCCTGGACCGGGAAGTGGCCCACCTGAAGGATTCGCTGATGCCGCGCTACGCGGAGATGATCTACAACGGCTACTGGTGGTCCCCCGAGCGGCAGATGTTGCAAAGCGCCATTGACCAGTCCCAGGCTTATGTCAATGGCAGGGTGCGGCTGAAGCTGTACAAGGGCAATGTGATCGTCGAGGGACGCCAGTCTGCCGACAGCCTGTTCGACGAGCATATCGCCACCTTCGAGGAAGACGCGGGCGCCTACAACCAGGCCGACGCCGAGGGCTTTATCAAGCTCAATGCCCTGCGCATGCGCATCGCCGCCAACAAGGGGCGCAAGCTACTGTAAACAGCGGGTCAGCGCTGCCGCCGGTGCTTACGGCAGCAGCGCGGGCATCAGCCGCCGTCTTTTTGCTGGTGTTCGGCCTCTTGCGCCCGCTGCTCCAGCTCCTCCGGCGCCACATCTTCCACATGGGTGCCGATGGTCCACACATGGCCAAAGGGATCGCGCAGGGTGCCCGAGCGGTCGCCGTAGAACTGGTCCGTCACCGGTCGCAGTTCCACTGCGCCTGCCGCCAGCGCGGTGGCGAACTGGCTGTCCACGTCCTCCACGTACAGCATCAGGCTGACCGAGGTGCCGTCGAGGGTCTCCGGGCCCACGCACTGCATGGCGGGAAACTCATCCGCCAGCATGATGCGGGAATCGCCGATCTGCAGCTCCGCGTGGCCGATCTTGCCGTCGGCCATGGCCATGCGGAACAGCTCCACGGCGCCGAGGGCGCGCTGGTAAAAATCGATGGCCGCGGCGGCGTCGCGCAGCATCAGGTAGGGGGTGACCGAGTGATAGCCCTCGGGAATGGCTTTGACACTCATGGGGTTCTCCTGCGGGGGCGGGGGTGGAGCCAGTATAGTTCGAAACCGCGCAAGCCGGTAACCCGTATTGGGCCGTTCGCCGGGCCACAGGCCCACCGGTCACGGGCCTGTCATGCCGTTTTCAGTGCTCCCTGGCCCCGCCACCGCCGGGGATTCAGTCCCTGAACACCTTGCCGCCCTTCATGACAAAGTCGACATCCAGCAATGCCTCGATGTCCGCCAGCGGCGAACCGCCGGTGGCAATGAGATCGGCCTGCTTGCCCGGTTCCAGGGTGCCCAGGCTGTCGCTCATGTCGATCAGGGCCGCCGCACTCACGGTGGCGGCAACCAGGATATCCATGTTGCTCATGCCGGCCTGGTGCATCAGCACCGCCTCCCTGGCGTTGTCGCCGTGGGCCGAAACACCGGTGTCAGTGCCGTAGGCGATCTTCACCCCGGCGCGATAGGCACGGCCGAAGTTTTCCTGCATGTCGCTGCCCACCTGGATGGCTTTCTCGCGAATGGCCGGGCTCATGAAGTCGGCGTTGGTGGCCATGTCCCTGACCGTGTGTCCCGCCAGCAGGGTAGGCACCAGATAGGCCCCGGAGGACTTGAACAGCTTGATGGCCTTTGGTCCGGTGTAGGTGCCGTGCTCGATGCTGTCCACGCCCGCCTGCAGGGCGGCGATGATGCCGTCTTCCTGGTGGGCGTGACTGGCCACCTTGCGGCCCATGCGTTTGGCGGCGCGCACCACTTCGGTCAGTTCGTCCATTTCCATTTGCTGGCCGGTGCCGGTGTCGCGGTCGGTCAGCACGCCGCCAGTGGAGGTGATCTTGATCAGGTCGGCGCCGTACTTCACGGCGTCGCGGGTGGCGCGGCGGCAGTCGTAGGGGCCGTCGCAGATGCTGCGGTCGGTGTAGTACTCCAGCAGTTCGTGCTTCATGCCCGATGCGTCGTTGTGGCCACCAGTGACGCCGACAGTGCCGGCGGCGATGATGCGTGGTCCGTCGATCCAGCCGCGGTCGATGGCGTCGCGCAGGGCGTACATTTCCTGCGTCTTCGAGCCCAGGTCGCGCACTGTAGTGAAGCCGGCTTGCAGGGTGCGCAGGGCGAACATCAGCGAGCGCATCTGCACCAGTTGGTCGGAAAATTTGAGGTTCTCGCTGTCGCCCTGCGGTCCGAGCTGGCCCTGCAGGTGCACATGCATGTCCATCAGGCCGGGCATTACGAAGTGGTCGCTCAGGTCGATCAGCCGCGCCTGCTCGCCAAATTCCGCGGACTGGTGGTAGCCGTCCAGCACCTGCTGGATACGCCCGTCCTTGATCACCAGGGTCTGTTGCCGGGTGGGTTCCTGGCCGGGGATCGCCAGCAGGGTGCCGGCGTGGACCACCGTGGTCTCCGCCTGGGTATTGACGGTGAGGCCGCAGGTGAACAGGGTCAGGGCCCCGAGGAAATAGTGTATTTTATTGTAGATGAACATTTACAGTCTCCTGCCGGAAAAGCACGCAGACTATAAAGCGCTCCCCGGAATTGTCAAAATTTGTCCGGCAGTGCCGGCGTGACTTTCTCATTTTCAGGAGGGGTGGCACTGACCAAAAAGGGGAGTGCGGAGTTTGTGGGAACCTTCTGCTTGGTACTGGGCGGTTGCGGCGGCGCGCTCCACCGGCGGCGGCGTCTACGAGGGTGTCGTGGCCCTGTGCCAGTGGTGGCTGTTCTGGGTTGCGCCCATCGCTGGTGCCGCGCTTGGTGCCTTGGTACACCGCCTGATCAGCGCCGAAGAATAGGCTCTCCCCGTGGCTGCTGTACACAGGTGGCCAGCTAGAAGGAATAGCTGGCCTTCAGCCACAGTGTTCGCCCCGGTTCATTGATGCGGCCGAGCTGTTCAAACCCGGATACGCTGGCGCCGGCGCGGCTGATGTGCTCGGCGTAGGTGGCATCCAGCAGGTTGTCCACGCCGGCGGTGAACAGCAGCGCGGGGGCAGCCTGCCAGCCGATATTCAGCGACAGCACATTGGCACTGTCAGTCGGGTAGAAGTCCTGGCCGACGATGTTGCCGCGGCCCGGGTCCACGCGGTCCTGCCTGGCGATGGACCGCCACAGCTGTCCGGTGGACCTGCTGCCGCGCTCATAGGCCAGGCCCAGGCGCAGTTCCAGGGGCGGTAGCTGGGGCAGGGTGCGATCGTCACTGTCGTTGGCGCCACGCACCGAGGCCAGCGAACCCTCCAGACGCAGGTGTTCCAGCGGGCGGTACGCCAGGTCGAGTTCCAGGCCCCAGGAGCGTGCCGATACGTTGCGCACAACAGTCGTGTGGCGCGCGCGCATCACCCCGGGCCTGGAATAGCCCGACTGGATCAGCAGGAAGTCGTCGATTTCGTTGTAGAACAGCGAGGCGCTGGCGCTCATGCGGTCGGCGTTGTAGAGCAGGCCCACGTCGAGCTG
>JBKDZQ010000475.1:0-5107 GCA_047971325.1 Parahaliea sp. | reverse complement strand
AACGACGCCCCCGGCAAACGACCGCGCGACTCATCGGCCCGTGTGGTATCGACCTGTCCACCGCGGGCCGATGACGGCGATTATAGCGGGAAAACCCCACCCGTGTTGCGGTGTGCGCATGGTACCGGCAGATTCCTCTCACCGGCAAGGTACCGCGCCCCTGTCGTCGACCATGGTAAATACCGATACTGTGTCGCACTGCCGCCTTGAGGGTGTACCATACATTCGCAATACCGACAACGAGCCCGATTCACCCCCAACCCTGCACGAGACACCCAGCATGAAAACCGCCAGCATCTGGAGCGCGTATGTGTTCGCGCTGTTCGCCCCTGTCCTTAGCACCGCTCAGGCGAGCAATCTGCCCGAGGCCCTGCTGCGCACGCCCATACCGTTGATATCGGCACCGCCCACCAGCCTGTCGGCGTACCAGGGCAGGCAGCCGGTGTATCTCAAGTTCTGGGCCACCTGGTGCCAGCCCTGTCGCCAGCAGTTGCCGCATTTCGAACATGTGCAGCAAGAGTATGGCGACCGGATTGCGGTGATTGGCATCAACCTCGGGCTGGAGGACGATCTGGAGGCAGTGCAGGCGACTACCCGGGAGTTCGGGCTGACCATGCCCATGGCCATCGACACCAGCGGCGACCTGGCGCAGAACTTCCGCCTGGTGGGTACCCCCTACCACCTGCTGTTCGACCGCAACATGAACCTCATCCACCGCGGGCACGACGCCGACCCCTCGCTGGACAACAAACTGGCGCTGGTGGCCCGCGCCGAGACGATTCCGGCGCTGGATGCGAACCTGCTGAACGAACACGAAAGCGATGTCGCCATTGCCACCGATGATGGCCGGCTGCACGCACTGTTCTTCACCGCGACCTGGTGCGACTGGTATTTGGCCGATACCCGGCCGACGGTATCCAAGGCCTGCATGGCGGCGCAGCGGACCGTCAACCAGCTGTATATACAGAAACCGGATATCGCCTGGCAGGGCCTGGTGTCACGCCTGTGGACCGCCGACCAGGACCTGCGCGAATACCGGAAAAAATACGGTGTCGAGCATCCGATCGACATCGACCGCAGCAACCGCCTGTTTCACCACTACGGCGTCAGCGAGCTGCCCCAGCTCATCCTGGTCAAGAACGGCAGGGTGGTCGCCAGGGTGAGCGAGTTCGACAGCGCCGAGGCGGTAGCGGCGATCCTGCGGCAGTGACCCCTACTACTTCAGCATCTGCCGGAAGTAGGCGTCCTCCACCACCCGCAGGCACAGGCAGTCGCTGTTCATGTTGATCACCGCAGAGGCGTCCGCACGCACACTGGCAGCGGCGTAGCGGCCGGCCACGGTGAAGGTGCTGACCTGCACGTGCTGCCCCCCCAGTTGCGGCAGACGGAACAGTTGCTGGTAGATCTGATCGCGGTCGTCAAACTTGCCGTCGGTCTCGGCCAGCACCCGGTCACTCCCATCGAGCAGGGTGATATTGGCGCCCCCGCGACCGACGATGGGCTTGATGACATGGCCGCCGGCCGCCAGCGAAGGGGTCAGGGTAAAGGCGGATTCCAGCAGGTAGGGGTAGTCGGGAAACAGATCCCACAGCACCGGTGAAATGGCCTTGTTGCTGGGAATCAGGGTCCACAGGGGTTCGTAGACCATCACCTCGCTGCGCAGCAGCACATCCACCAGCCGGGGTGTGCCCTCCCGGGCTTCGCCAGGGCGGTAGCGATTGAGCTTCTCCGGGTCGTTGTCGCATTCCTGGCGAATCTGGTCGAGGGCAGTCTCCCAGGCCCAGGTCTTCCACACCCACTTGATTTTCACGCCGTCGGGGTCGAGCACGGAGCCGTCCTCGCCCCAGCCAAGGCCGGCGACGCCGTGCAGTATCTTGCTGCGGATGCCGGCCTCATCCATGGCCTCCTGCATGAACAGGGCGTGGTAGGTTTCCTCGGGATCATCGTCCTGCATGATGTGCACCACGCCGTCGACATCGCTCTTGCGCCAGGCCTTGCGCAGCTCGCGGTGCAGGCGCTTGCCGGGATTGGCGCCGATATTGCAGCCGTAGTGCTTGGCCCACAGGCCCTGGATCTTGCCGGTCTCCAGGTAGCAGGAGGCGGAATCGCAGTTGTACTCGAAGACCTTCAGCCCGCGCTCGGACAGGGAAAAGTCGAAGCGGCCGGTGATCATCTGGTTGCGGCGGTTGTTCCAGGACTGCTGGATGCGCGGCCACAGCACCTCGGGAATGTTGAAATAGCGCAGCAGGGAGTCATCCTTGAGCACGTATTCCGTCGCGTGCATGTACAGGGCGTGCAGTTCGTTGGTGGCCCGGCGAAGCTCCGCCAGGCCCGTTTCCGACACAGAATAGAACAGCCGGTCGCCGCCGGTGGCCGACAGTTTGTGGCCGCCCATCATCTGCACGTAGGCGGCCTCGTCGGCGTTGGCCATGTTCAGCCAGGAACGCCCCTGGCGCGCCGAGGCCGGTGCCTCGTGGCGCAGCAGGTTGAACAGGGCGGGGTCCGCGTCCTCGATGATCTCGGCGTGGGTGTCATCGCCGGTCTGCATCACCCAACCCATGATGGTGGCGTCGCCGAAGGAGCACTCCAGCCAGAACTCGCCGTCGCCGGTGACCTCGGCCTTGATCTGGCGGGAATAGTCCTGCCCCTGCGGCCACAGCCAGTCGCCGACGTTCTGCTCGGCGATGCGCACATAGTCCTCGGTGACCTCGGTGATCACGGCCACGTGGCCGGTCATCTCGAACTCGCCGCCCTCCTCGTAGATCAACAGGCAGCCGGGCTCCGGGTGACGCTGGGAGCCGTTGCGGAAAGAGTGCAGGGGCAACAGTTGGTTGTCGCGGATATGGCGGGCGGTTTTCAGGCGGAAAATATCGTGGGCCATGGCGATGTCGTCGAAGACATAGCCGTGATTGAGGTAGAGCCAGCGCCGGGCGAACTCCACGCACTGCCACTTGTGGCCCATGTAGACACCGTCGATATAGCTGCGGTAGGCCTTGCGGGTGGGCAGATCCTCGTCGCTGGCGCTGTCGTAGTCGCAGGAATATGCGGGCACATTGCCGGGGGCGATACCCAGAACAGTGCCGAATGTCTGTTTTGGCAGCGAGGCGTGATCCACTAGGGTTGACTCCGGTTGGGCGCTTGCAAAAGCGGCATTGTAGGGGCGCTCGACTGGGCCGGCATCCCCTTTATTGCCGGCACTATTTACGTTTCTACCCCGACTTTCCGGCGCCTGCGGGTCACCGTCACGATGTGCCATACTGGGGCCGCCGCGGGCAGGGTGGGAACACCCGGAGCCCCGGGCAGTCCAAGTCCGCATTGACCACCGACCAGCAAGGAAGACACTATGGATTTCAAACAGCTGCTGAACCAGGTACTGGCCTCCGGCGGCGACCTCGCCAATCAGGCCTCCACCACTGTCGAGGCCCGAACCGCGGGCATGTCCGATAGGACCAGGGGCGCCATTGGCGGTGCCGTGGGCGGCAGCCTGCTGACCATGCTGCTGGGCAGCAAAAAGGGGCGCAAGCTGGGCAAGAAGGCGGCCAAGCTGGGGGGCACCGCCGCCCTCGGCGTGCTGGCCTACAAGGTCTACAACGACTGGCAGGCGGGCAAGCAGGGCACCCCCGGTGTCGCCGCCCCGCTACCGGTCGCTGCCGCGCCTCCCGATACCCCCCAGCACTCGATGGCGGTGCTGCGCGCCATGCTCGCCGCGGCCAAGGCCGACGGCCATGTGGACGATGCCGAGCGCGGCCGCATTTTCAAGGCCGTGCAGTCGATCGGGGCCACCCCGGAGGTGTCCGCCTTTGTCGAGGCCGAACTGGCCCGGCCGCTGGACCCGGCCTATGTCGCCGCCGGCCTCGGCGGTCCCGAGGAGGCCGCGGAAATCTACCTGGCCTCGGTGCTGATGGTGGACGAGCAGAGTTTCATGGAGCGCGCCTACCTGGAGGAACTGGCCCGCGAGCTCAAGCTGACGCCGGACCTGGTGGCCCGGCTGGAAGCCCAGGTCGCCGGCTGAGCCCGCGACCCTCCCCGCGGGGGACACCCGCTACTCCCCCAGGAACACCTTGCGCACCGCCGCCCGCAGCAGTTCGGGCGGCAGCAGCCCCTGGCTGAGGACGAAGTCGTGAAAGCGACGCTGGTCGAAGTCCTCACCCAGCTCCACTTCCACTTCCGTGCGCAGGCTCATCAGGTTGATGTAACCATAGTAGTAGGAGGTGGCCTGTCCCGGACTGCGGAAAGCGTAGCGGTCCGCCTCCGATATTGCCATGGCCCGTGACATGGCGAGTTGCTCCACCAGGAAGTCCTCCGCCTGTTGCGGTGTCAGTTCGCCGGTATTGACCAGCGGGTCCAGGAACATCCGCGCCGCCCGCATCAGGCGGGTATACAGGTTGAACAGCTGTCCTTCCAGTGGCAGGTACTGCTGCATGATCGATTCGGCATACAGCCCCCAGCCCTCGGCGTTGGCGCTGTTGAAGGCGTAGATCACCCGCGCCAGGGAGGTGCCATTCTCCACCATGGAGGCAAACTGCAGCTCGTGGCCGGGCCGGGCCTCGTGAATGGTCAGCGGCCAGGTGATGGCCCGGTGGCTCCAGTCGTCCATCTGCGCGTCCTTGCCCGCACCCGGGTTGGACTGTACCAACACGAATTCACCGTACTGTCCGGTATTGCCAATAAGCTGCGGCGGGCTCATGAAGGAAGCCGGCGAGGCCGTGGCCTCCGCCTCGGTGGCCAGGCGGATCGAAGCCTCGCGGTCGGGCAGGCTCACCAGTTGCTCCCGCCGGACAACCTCCTCCACCGCCGCCAGGCGCTGGCGGTAGAGCTCCAGAAGTTGGTCCTGAGGCACCTGCTCCTGCTTCAGTTTCCTGAGCACCGCGATCAGCGAGGCGTCCTTCCAGCCGCGCTCGGCGGCAATCCTGCGCGCCAGCATCTTCATTTCGCTGCGCAGCAACTGGTAGCTGTAGCGGCCCTGGGTGATGAGGTAGTCCGGCGGGGCATCCACCCCCAGCGACTGCAAACGATCGGCGTAGAGCGCCGGTGGCAGGCGGTTGTCCTCGCGGGCGCGGGGCAGCACCTCGCTTTCGATGAAGTCCCGGTAGTCCTCGAGCTGGCG
>JBKDZQ010000474.1:0-2843 GCA_047971325.1 Parahaliea sp. | reverse complement strand
GTATCTACCAGGGCCTGGCGGTATCGACAGATGCGGGCATGAAATTCCGGCAACTGGAAATTCACCTTGACTGAACATCGCCTCCCACCGGCCACGGCATCCTCGGGAAATTGTCGATGATCAGGGGGTATCCACCACACCGCCGTCAGCGTGCGTCGTTTCGATGACATGCTCGGTTTCTACACGGCGGCCTTTGGTGGCCACCCGATCGATCGCAACGAGTGGGACGCCAACCCCGTCGCCGATGCAGTGCTGGGGGTGAAGGGTTCCTCGGTGAGAAAAGTCACCCTGCGGATCGGCAACAGTTTTCTCGAACTTTTCGAGTTCCGCCATCCGCTTGCGGATAACCCACCCCTGACACCCTACGACAAGGGTTACACCCATATCGCGCTGCTGGTGGAGGACATCGACCGCGAAGTGGCGCGCATTGCCGCCCTCGGCGCGAGCTTCCATTGTGCGGTGCAACAATTTGGCGCGGCCCGCTCGGTGTACGGCATGGACCCGGAAGACAATATCTTCGAATTGATCGAGGTGCTGGACAGCCGCCATCCCTATGTCGGCGGCCAAGGTTCGGGACCACAGCCCGGCGGTGACAGCGCAGAGGCAGACTCAGGGCCATAGCCGGCAACCAGCGCCTGCAGGTCAGGCTGGATGACCTGGAAGGATGCCAGGATTCTGCGGCACCGCTATGGATCGGCAGTCTCTCGCAGATAGTCCCTCACCGCGGCGGGCGCGCCGCGAAACACAATACGCGCCTGCCTTTTCTCCAACTGGTAGTCGTACATGGGGTCGTAGTAATCCTGCAGCAGGCTACGTATCCACACTCTGTGCAGCGCGCTGTTGCCCTGGCGGTGCGCCGCCAGGGCCTGTTGCAGCAAGGCATCGAGCTGGCCGTGGCGCAACCCGCCCAGGCGCTTTTTCAGGCGCTGGAGCGAGGTGTCGAGGTCCTCGGCAAAGGCGGTGAAACCCTGTTCGTCGCCAAGCACACCGCGCCACTCCTCCAGCTTGTGCAGAATATAGTTGTTGAAGCTGTGCTCCACCCGCTCCTCCAGCGTCCGCTCCACCACCACCAGCGCAGAGACGGCCATCTTGTCCCGCAGTACATGCGGCAGCGCGCAACGGCCTATCAGCAGGCTTTCGTCCTCCAGCACCAGGGCAGCGCGCGGGTCAGCGGCCTCGGCCCGCAGCAGGGCGATCGCCAGGCGATTCTCGAAGTCGATCTGCGATGGCTGGCCGCCAGGGCGTCGACCAAAGGTGCTACCGCGGTGGTGGGCCAGCGCTTCGAGGTCGATGCTGCCGGGCAGTTCCGCCAGCAGGTCGGTTTTGGCACAACCGGTTCGTCCCGCCAGAATGCGCAGGGGCGTATCGCCCACCACCCGCTCCAGGGTATCGATGAGAAAGCGGCGCATGGCCTTGTAGCCGCCGGCAATACGCGGGTAGTCGACCCCCGCTTCCCGCATCCACTGCTGCACGATCTGGCTGCGCAATCCACCGCGCCAGCAAAACAGGTAGCCATCGGGATGCTCGCGGGCGAAGGTCAGCCACTGCTGCAGGCGAGCACGTTTTACCTCGCCGCTGACCAGCTCGTGACCGAGGGCGATAGCCGCGGTCTGGCCGCTTTGTTTGTAACAGGTGCCCACCTGTGCCCGCTCGGTGTCCGTCATCAGCGGCAGACTGGCGGCCAGGGGGAAGGAACCCTTGTGGTATTCCTGTGGCGCGCGGGTGTCGAACAGTGGCGTATCGCGCAGGAACAGGGCGGCGTAGTCCGCCGTGTCCGCCCGGCTCACCGACGCACCACAATCCGGTAATCGTCCCGGGGCGCCACCAGTTCACCAATGCTCCGGGCGTATACACCGGCCCGGCACAACAGGCTTTCCAGTTCGCTGGCGGCCTCCGGCACCACCGCGACCAGCAGGCCGCCACTGGTCTGGGGGTCGCAGAACAGGCCGCGCTGGACCTCGTCGAGGGGCGCCAGCCGGGCCCCGTAGGAGGCGAAGTTACGGCCCGTGCCGCCTGGCAGGCACCCGGCGGCCAGGTAGTCGCGCGCCGGTGGTAACAGCGGGACAGCGGCCTCGTCGATGACCGCGTTCACAGCACTGCCTTCACACAATTCCAGCAGGTGTCCCATCAGGCCAAAACCGGTGACATCGGTGAGCGCCCTGACGCCATCCAGCCGGGCGATATCAGTCCCCACATCGTTCAACTGGCACATCACATCGCGCGCTAGCAAGGCGTGCTCGGGCTTGAGCTTTTTCTGCTTTTGCGCCGTACTCAGGATGCCCACCCCCAGCGGCTTGGTGAGATAGAGCCGGCAGCCCGCGGTGGCGGTATTGTTCTGCTTGAGCCTGTCCTTCTCCACCAGCCCGGTTACCGCCAGGCCGAAAATCGGCTCTGGCGAGTCGATGCTGTGCCCTCCCGCCAGGGTCATGCCGGCGTCTGCACAGGTCTGGCGGCCACCGTCGACCACGCGCTGCGCCACCTGTGGCGACAGCCGCTCGACCGGCCAGCCAAGGATGGCGATGGCCATCAGCGGTCTGCCCCCCATCGCATAGATATCGCTGATGGCATTGGTGGCGGCAATGCGGCCAAAATCGAAGGGATCATCGACAATGGGCATGAAAAAGTCAGTGGTACTGAGAATGACCTGGCCATTGCCCAGATCGTAGGCGGCCGCGTCGTCCCTGCTGCTGTTGCCAACCAGTAACCTGGGATCGGCCGGCAGCTGCAAACTGGAACTGAGTATGCTGTCGAGCACGCCGGGGGCAATCTTGCAGCCACAGCCGGCCCCGTGGCTGTACTGTGTCAGGCGGATGTTATCGGTGGACTCCTGCATGGCACCTCCT
>JBKDZQ010000473.1:0-1623 GCA_047971325.1 Parahaliea sp. | reverse complement strand
GCTGTGCCGCTACCAGCGGCCGGCCGCGGGCAAGGTCCAGCAGGGTACTGCTGCTCGCACGGGCACCGGTCAGGGTGTCCAGCCAGGCCAGGGCCGCATCCGCCGCAAGCACCGGCAGGCGCAGTAACTGGCAGCGTGAGCGAATGGTAGCCGGCACCCCGTGCAGGCGATCACAGACCAGCAGAATATGGGTATTGGCGGCCGGCTCCTCCAGGGACTTCAGCAGGGCGTTGGCGGCGTTGCTGTTCATGGCGTCGGCGGGGGCGATAACCAGCACCTTGCGCTGGCCAAAGCCGGCGGTGCGGTTGGCGAAGTTCACCACTTCGCGAATGGCGTCGATGCGGATGGTGCGGCTGCCCTCCTCCGGCTGCAGCCAGCGAAAGTCGCCGTGGGCGCCACTGCGACTGAACTCGCAGGCACTGCACTGGCCGCAGTTGTGGCCGGCACTGGGGCTGTGGCAGAGCAGCAGGCGGGCCAGAGCCAGGGCCAGACGCTGCTTGCCGATGCCAGGCATGCCGGCCACCAGCAGAGCGTGGGGAAAACGGCCGCTCTCGAGCTGTTGCAGCAATTGCTGCCAGGCGGGCGCCTGCCAGGGCAGTGGTGCGTTCACCCGCGGCAAAGCGCTCAGTTCCACGCGCGGCGCCCGCCATGGCAAAGCAGCAGCTCATTGCACAGGGCATCGAGTTGTTCGCGCACGGCGGCGAGTGGCCTGCCGGCATCAATTACACGAATGCGGCCGCTGCTCTCCTGCACCAGCCGCAGGTACGTGCTGCGTACCCGCTCGAAGAATTCAAGCTGCTCCTGCTCGAAGCGGTCCAGATCCCCGCGCTCCCGGGCGCGCTCCAGTCCCAGTTCCACCGGGGCGTCCAGCAGCAAGGTAAGATCGGGGCGCAACTCACCCTGCACCAGCTGTTCCAGGATCCTGACCCAGGTCGGGTCCAGGCCTCGCCCGCCCGCCTGGTAGGCATAGGTGGCGTCGGTGAAGCGGTCGCAGAGCACCCAGCGTCCGGCCCGCAGGGCCGGCTCGATACGCTCGCTGATGTGCTGGGCGCGGGCGGCGAAGACCAGCAGCAATTCCGCCATCGGGTCCATTCCCTCCTCGCGCCGGGCCACCAGCAGTTCACGTACCTGTTCGGACAGGCGCGTGCCACCGGGTTCGCGCGTTATTTCCAGATCCACGCCACTGGCCTGCAGGCGCTGCCGCAGGTAATCGATATTAGTGGACTTGCCCACACCTTCGCCACCTTCAACGGTGATGAACAGGCCCCGTGCTGCTTGCACTGACACTTACGGCTTCCCTGGTGTTGAACGGTAGTCAGCCCTGCGCCGAAGCTGATATTTACGCACAGCCCGATCGTGGGCTTCAAGGGTGGCGCTGAATTCGTGACTGCCATCCCCACGGGCGACAAAAAACAGGCTGTCGCCGGCCTCGGGATGCAAGGCGGCGGCGATGGCCTCGCGCCCGGGCAGGGCGATGGGCGTCGGTGGCAAACCCTTGTGGCGATAGGTGTTGTAGGGATTGCTGTCATCGCGCAGATGGCTGCGCCGCAGGTTGCCCTTGAAGGTGTTGCCCAGGCCATAGATGACCGTGGGGTCGGTCTGCAGGCGCATGCCTTTTTGCAG
>JBKDZQ010000472.1:0-5042 GCA_047971325.1 Parahaliea sp. | reverse complement strand
AGCTACCCGTCGACGCCGGCTGGGGTCGGGAGCAACGACCAGTGATCAACGTCAGCTGGGACGATGCAGGTAGATACAGCCAGTGGCTGGGCAAACAGCTCGACCAGAACTGCGATTTGCCGACGGAGGCGGAGTGGGAATACGCGGCGCGGGCGGGTACGACAACGAAATACAGTTGGGGCAACGGGGTTGGGCAAGACAACGCCAACTGCGACGGTTGTGGCAGCGAATGGGACGGTAAACAAACAGCTCCGGCAGGCTCTTTCGAGCCCAATCGCTGGGACCTTTACGACATGCACGGCAATGTGTGGGAGTGGGTGCAGGACTGCTGGCGCGACAGCTACGAAGGCGCGCCGGACGATGGCAGCGCCTGGCTGGAGGCCGATGGCGGCAACTGTCGTGTCCGCGTGCTGCGCGGCGGGTCCTGGTACGACGCTCCGGACGCCCTCCGCGCCGCTTTCCGCTACGGGTTCGGTGCCGTCAACCGCAATGTCGGGTTCCGGGTGGTGTGTCGCCCCCATGGGGTTGAACGCTGGTCACTGTCTGCTGTTCACTGTTTCCGCCGCTTTAGCGGCGGAGGGGCGCGCAGCTCCCCGCGATTTTTTTCCGGCTTCCCCGCTTTTTCACAACACCAGAAATAATCGAAATGCCCTACGAAGGACATACAATCTGCAGAGCTGTCCTTCCCCGGCATGGGTGTAGTGACACCCGAACAGCTACTGCGAGGTGGATAATATGGCAACCCTGACCACTCGACTCCCGGACGACAAACACAAGAGGCTCAAAGCCCTGGCCCAGTACAAGAAGATCAGCATCAACAAACTGATCGAGGAAATTTCCACCCAAACGCTGGCGGAGTTTGATAGCGAGCTACGCTTTCGCGCCCTCGCTGCTTCAGGGAGCGCCAGGCGCGGACTTGAATTGCTGGACAAACTGGAGACGGGCGGCAGGCAATCCTGAGCGCTGCGGGACGCGGTATTCACGGGACAACTCGCCTGGCCCAAAGCCTTGTTCGCGCAGTATCCCGCACAGGAACTGCCAAAGATCACCAAAAACGCCCCCCGATCCGTCCACGGAAAACCATGGCCACCACGCCGGCCTGATTGCTATGATGGGCACCCCGACTGAGCACTGGAGAGGCCATGGGCCAGGATGTAAAACGCCCCAGATCCCCTGATCTGCTAGCGGTCTGCACCCACAATCCACAGGTGCGCTGCCAGGACTGCCGCCTGAACAGCATCTGCCTGCCCCTGGCGCTGGAAGCGGGCGATATCGATCATCTCGACCGTATCATCCAGCGCGGTCGCCCGCTGCAGCGCAACACCCATCTCTATCGGGAGGGCGAGCCCTTCAATTCGGTCTACGCGGTGCGCTCCGGGGCGGTGAAGACCTACCGCACCACTGACAAGGGCCGCGAGCAGGTCACCGGCTTCTACCTGCCGGGGGAAATCCTCGGCCTGGACGGCATTGCCGACAGCCTTCACTACAGCGCCGCGGTGGCGCTGGAAACCTCCGCGGTCTGCGAAATACCCTTCGAGGCACTGGCGCGGCTGGGCCAGAATATGCCGCGCCTGCAACGGCACTTCCTGCGACTGATGAGCCGGGAAATCGGCGACGAGCAACAACTGATTTCACTGCTGGGCAAGAACTCCGCGACCGAGCGTATCGTTGCCCTGCTGCTGAGCCTGTCCAGCCGCAACGCCCGGCGCCAGCTCAGCGCCACCCGTTTCCGCCTGCCGATGTCCCGCAGCGACATCGGCAACCATTTGGGACTCACGGTGGAGACGGTCAGCCGGACGTTTACCCGGCTGCAGCGCGACCAGTTGATCCTGGTGGACAACCGCGAGGTCGAGCTGCTGGATCCCGGGGCCCTGTCGGTGATACTCACCGGCGAACAGGACCCCGGACTCCCCCTGCGCGAGACCAGCTGCTACCGTCAGAAGCGCCAGGCAATGCCGACGTTGTAGACCCAGGGGTCGATATCAACGTCAAACTTGACCTTGCCGACATCGGTCTTGATGGTGGCCTCGGTGCCGATGTCGATGTACCACACACCGATGTTGAGCGCGATGTTCTCCCCCAGCGGAATATCCAGCCCGGCCTGCACGGCCGGGCCAATGGAGTTGTCCAGGTCCAGCTTGGCACTGCTGGCGCCAAGCACCGCGCCCAGGGCGCCCTTGAGCGTGCCGCTGACCTCTTCGTCGTAGATATAGGTGTAGTTCACACCCACACCCAGATAGGGCTGCCAGCCCGCACTGCCACCGCGCGGATACCACTGCACGCTGACGGTGGGCGGCAGGTGTGACACGGAGCCCCCGTCGATGTTCAGCCCGTTCACCTTGAAATCGTGTTCGAAGGGCGTTGCCGCCAGCACTTCCAGACCCCACTGGTCGCGGAACATCCAGGTACCGGCGATGCCGAGCTGGGTGTCGTTGTCGATGGAAATACCCGGCAGCGAGGTGACTGCCGGTGCCGTCGGCAGATTGATGTCATCGCTATCCTCGTCGGGCGCCACGGTAATGGCGCCGAGCCGCAGGATCAGATCCCCCTGCTCGTAGGCGGCGGCGCCTGTGGAACCTGCGGCGGCCAGTGCCGCGACCATGGCGATGGACGTCAGTTTGTTCATAGTACCTCCCGGTAACTGGGTTGTGGGGTTAGTGGGTTTGCCAGATCGTTAATCCATAATAAAAAAAGGGCTATTCGCCAGCCATGATCTTGATCAAGCAATCGAAATCCGGGAACGGAAGGCGCTACAATTACCACGTAAGGGGCCACCGGGAACGCACGGGACCGGGCGCAGGGCACTGCGGACAAGGTAAAAAAGTGTAAAACCGTTATTGTTCCCGGCCGATCTCCCCTACAGTGCAACCATCGAGCCCCCTGACCCGAACCTGGCGACAGCCGCAACCGGATACCGAAGCCGTGACCCAGCCCAGCACCCTTTCCAAGTACCGCCGGCATCTGCTCATCGGCATCGCTATCGCGGCGGCCCTCGCCGGCGGCTGGTACCTGATCGGCGCCGGCCCGCAGTCGAGCCAGCCGCAGGACTGGCGGAGGATGGGCTTCGGCGCCCCCGCCGTGGTGCATGCGGAGCCGGCGGAACTGGGCAGCCTGAATGTGCAGATCAAATCCATCGGCACCGTCACCCCGCTCAATACCGTGACCGTGCGCAGCCGGGTCAATGGCGTGCTGGACGAGATCGCCTTCGAGGAGGGCGCCGCGGTGGAAAAGGGCACCCTGCTGGCGGTCATCGACCCGCTGCCCTACCGGGCCCAGCTGGAACAGGCCGAGGGCCAGCTGCAGCAGAACACCGCCAAGCTGGAGAACGCCCGGGTCGATCTGGCGCTCTACGAAACCCTGTGGGAACAGGATTCCATCGCCCGCCAGCAGCTCAGCGACCAGCGCGCCCTGGTGAACGAGCTGGTGGGCACGGTGCGGGCCAACCAGGCCCAGGTGGAGGACGCCCGCCTGCAACTGTCCTGGACCCGCATCGAGGCACCCATCGCCGGCAAGCTCGGGCTGCGCAAGGTGGACCAGGGCAACCTGGTGACCAGCGGCGACAGCGAGGGCCTGGTGACCATCACCCAGCTAGAGCCCATCGCCGTCAACTTCACCGTGCCGGAGGTGGACGTGCCGGCCCTGCGCCAGGCCTTCCGCGGCGACACGCCCCTGCAGGTGGAGGTGCTGGACCGCAACGAACAGCGGGTGCTCGCCACCGGCAGCCTGACCACTTTGGACAACCAGATCGACACCACCACCGGCACCCTGCGGGTGCGGGCCCGCTTCGACAACAGTGACGGCGCCCTGTTTCCCAACCAGTTCGTCAATGTGCAACTGCGCCTGAACACCCTGCAGTCGGTGGTGACCATCGCCGCCGATGCGGTCCAGTACGGCAGCGAAAGAACCTATGTCTATGTGATCCAGGGCGGCAAGTCCTATGTGCGCGAGGTCACCCTGGGGGCTTCTTCCCACGGCCGGGTGGCGGTGAACAGCGGCCTGGAGGCCGGCAACCTGGTGGTGCTGGAGGGGCTGGACCGGCTGCGGGATGGCCGGGACGTCACCCTCAGTTCCGACCTGCAAAAAGCCGGCACCGAGACCGCGGCTGGCGGCGAGGCCGCCCCCCCCTCGCGGCCGTCCCAGGGCGGCCCGCCCGGCGAGCGCCGGCGCGCCCCGCGGGACCCGGCCTGAACCCGCGGCCATGAGCAACCTGTCCCGCCCCTTCATCCTGCGGCCGGTGGCGACCTCGCTGCTGATGCTGGCCTTCCTCGCCACCGGCCTGCTGGCCTGGCGCCTGCTGCCGGTGGCCGCCCTGCCCCAGGTGGACTACCCCATCATCCAGGTGTTCACCTTCCAGCCCGGGGCCGGGCCGGAGGTCACCGCGCGCACCATTACCGCCCCGCTGGAACGCTACCTGGGCCAGATTCCCGGGCTCAAGCAGATGTCCTCCACCAGCTCCGGCGGCGCCTCGGTGATCACCCTGCAGTTCGGCCTGGACGTGGACCTGGGCGTCGCCGAGCAGGAAGTGCAGGCGGCCATGAACACCGCCCAGAACCTGCTGCCCAGCGACCTGCCCACGCCGCCGGTGTACCGCAAGGTGAACCCGGCGGACGCCCCCATTCTCACCCTGGCCATCACCTCCCCGAGCCTGCCCCTGCCGCGGGTGCACGACATGGTGGACACCCGCATGGCGCAGAAGCTGGCCCAGCTCTCCGGGGTGGGCATGGTGAGCCTGGCGGGGGGGCAGCGCCCGGCCCTGCGGGTGCTGGTCAACCCCATGGCGCTGGCCTCCTACGGCCTGAGCCTGGACACCGTGCGCCAGGCCATTGCCGCCACCAACACCAACCAGCCCAAGGGCAGCTTCGACGGCCCCACCCGCACCACCATGCTCGACGCCAACGACCAGATCCGCTCGGTGGCGGACTACCGGCAGCTCATCGTCACCTGGCAGGATGGCGCGCCCCTGCGCGTGGGCGATGTGGCCACCAGCAGCGACGGCGCCGCGGACCGCTTCCTGGCCGCCTGGGCCGACAGCCAGCCGGCGG
>JBKDZQ010000471.1:0-4171 GCA_047971325.1 Parahaliea sp. | reverse complement strand
GAATACCGGCGATACGCACGCCGGTGCCAAACTCCATGCCTCCCCAGGTCTCGGTGGGGTTGGTGGCGAATATCACTTCCTGACGGCTGTAGCCCTCGGTGTTGGCATTGGCAATGTTGTTGCCGGTGGTACTGAGCGCGCGTTGCAGTGACAGCAGGGCGGAGGCGCCAATATTCCGGATGTCAGCCATGGCGGCCACCGGTTGCACGAAGATGATTGATTGTCGACATAGTACTCATACTCCCTATAGCGACCGCTATCCGGAAAAGTTTAGGGACTGCTTCAGAGATTCCCCGGGAAGTTGCCGGGCCACCGCCAGCACCTTGTCCGCATAGGCGGGATCGGTGGCGTAGCCGGCGGCCTGCAGCTCGCGGACATAGACCTCGGCGTCCGCCGCCCCGGCCACTGCCCGCTGGTAGCGCGGCGCCCCGCCGATCAGGCGTGTGTAGTCGGCGAAGGCTTCCGCCAGGTTGTTGTAGGCGCGAAAGCGGGACCGGCGCATGACCGGCTGGCCGCCCTCGTACTCCACCGCGGTGGTTTCGGTGACGGCGCCCAGCCAGTCGCCACCGGCCTTGATATTGAAAAGATTGAAACTGCTGCCTGCGCCCTTGGGCAGGGTGTGCTGGCCCCAGCCGGTTTCCAGGGCCGCCTGGGCCACCAGGATGTCGGCATCCACCCCCAGGCTGGCAGCCGCCGCCTCGGCGTACTGGCGCACCTCCGCCACGAAGGCCGCCTTGTCGTCGGGTCTCCAGGATGCGGCGCCTGCGGCCGGTACCCCGGAAGTGCCGGTCGCCGCGGAGGGCATAGCCACATCCGTGGCGGCCGCCGGAAAGGCGCGCCGTTGCGGCAGCGTCAAAGCGCCGTCGCTGCCGGCGGGTTCTACGCCCCGGGCCTGCAGTTGCTGCACCATGACCTCGGCCAGCCCGATGCCACCCTTGGCGGATAGCTCCAGCGCCAGCTGAGTATCGTACATCTGCTGGTAGGTCTGCATGCGCTGGCGGTCGAACAGCCCGCCGTCGGGCACCGCGTCGCGCATGGACTTGAGCATGCTCTGTATGAACAGCGCCTCGAACTGGGCCGCCACCGGCGCCAGGGCGCCCTCTTCATTGGCCCTGGCACTGCGCCGCAGGCCGGCCAGGGTGTCGAGGTCGCTGTAGAGGCTCGAGCCCGGCGATGACACGGCCGGGAGCGTCGCGCTATTCGTATTCAGGGTCGTCATCAGATCACAATCAGTTGGGCGCGCAGGGCGCCGGCCCGCTCCAGGGCTTCCAGAATGGCGATCAGGTCACCCGGCGCGGCGCCGACATTGTTCACCGCCGTCACCAGTTCCTGCAGGGTCACACCGGGCTCCAGCAGGAACATGCGCGATTCCTCGGCGCCCACCCCCACATCCGAGTCGGGCGTCACCACGGTCTGCGCCCCCGGGCTGCGGGTGAACGGTTCCGGCTGGCTCACCTGGTAGTTCTCCGACACGGTGACCACCAGGTTACCGTGGGCCACTGCTGCCCGTTCCACACGGACTTCGTTGCCGATGACAATGGTGCCGCTGCGGGAATTCACCACTACCCGCGCGGGGGCCGCCGCCGGGTCCACCTCCAGGTTTTCCACGATCGACAGAAAGGCGATGCGATCGGCGCGCCCGGTGGGGGCCTTGATCTCCACCGAAGTGGCATCCACAGGTGCCGCCGTGCCCGGCCCCAGGCTGACGTTGATACTGTTGGCCATGCGCTGGGCGGTGGTGAAGTCGGGGGAGTTCAGGTTCATCACCAGCGACGGTGCCTCGGCGAAAGCGTTGGGCACGCTGCGCTCCACCGTGGCGCCGTTGGGAATGCGGCCGGCGCTCTGCACATTCACCGCCACCCGCGAGCCGTCGGCGCCCTCGGCGCCAAAGCCGCTCACCACCAGCGAACCCTGGGCCAGGGCGTAGACCTCGCCATCCACTGCCTTCAGTGGCGTCATCAGCAGCGTGCCACCGCGCAGGCTCTTGGCGTTGCCCAGCGAGGACACGGTGACATCGATGGTCTGCCCGGGCTTGGCAAAGGGCGGCAGGTCGCCGTGGACCATTACCGCAGCCACATTCTTCAACTGCGGGTTGACCCCCTCGGGCACGTTCACCCCGAGGTTGGTCAGCATGCTCTTGATACTCTGGATGGTGAAAGGTGTCTGGGTGGTCTGGTCACCGGTACCATCCAGCCCCACCACCAGACCGTAGCCGATCAGTTGATTGCTGCGCACACCGTTGACGGTGGCGATATCCTTGATGCGCAGCGCCTGCACCTCGGGTGTCAGCAGCAGAAAACACAGCAGAAAACAGAACTTGTGCATCACAGTCATTCCTAGAAAGGCATCAGCGGACTCATGAAAAAGCGTGTGAGCCAGCCGGGAGTATTGGACTCGTTCACCGCGCCGCGGCCACTGTAGGAAATGCGGGCATCGGCGATGCGGGTGGAGGAAATAGTGTTGCTGGGGCTGAGGTCCTCGGGGCGGATAATGCCCCGCAGGCGGATGTACTCGTCACCCTTGTTGATGCGAATCCACTTCTCGCCCTGCACATAGAGATTGCCATTGGGCAGTACCTGTGCCACCTGTACGGCGATGGAGCCCCGGAGGCTGTTGCTCTGGGCGCTGGCGCCCTTGCCCTCGAAGCTGCTGGCGGAATTCATGTCGATGCCCAGGTTGTAGCGGTCGTTGATGCTCACCGCCTCGCCGAACAGGGTCGGGTTCGGCATGCTCAGGGTGCTGTCCTTGCCCAGGCTGGTATCGGCGCTCTTGCTGGCATCGGTGGACTCCACCAGGATGACGCTGACGATATCACCCACCCGGTGAGCGCGGGTGTCGCTGAACAGCGAGAGATGGCCAACATCGCGGAACAGTCCGCCCGGGTCCGCCTGCTCGGGCTGATTGCCGTAGTCGATCGGCTCCACTGGCCCGTAGAGCTCGTGGCTGCCTTCCGGCACGCCGGCGCAACCGGCTACTGCGGCCAGCGCCAGGACCAGGCTGTAGTTGCATAAGCTGCGCAAACTGCGGATCAACACGTCACTTCCCCCCTGCCCTACAGGTTGTTGGAGACGAACTGCAGCATCTGGTCAGCGGTGGCGATCGCCTTGGAATTCATTTCATAGGCGCGCTGGGTTTCGATCATGTTGACCAGTTCCTCCACCACGTTCACGTTGGAGCTCTCGACATAGCCCTGCACCACCGTGCCAAGGCCATTCAGGCCCGGGTTGCCGGGCTGGGGGGAGCCGCTGGCGCCGGACTCGGCAAACAGGTTCTCGCCCCTGGCCTCGAGACCGGCGGGGTTGATGAAATCCACCAGCTGGATACTGCCCACCTGGGTGGCGGCGGCGGTGCCGGTCATGGTTACCGACACTGTGCCGTCCCGGCCGAGATTGATGGAGGTGGCATCCGGCGGGATGGTGATGGGCGGCTGCAACTGGTAGCCACTGGAGTTGACCACCACGCCCTGGTCGTTGATCTGGAAGGAACCGTCGCGGGTGTAGGCCTGGGAGCCATCGGGCATCAGGATCTCGAAGAAGCCGTTGCCCTGGATGGCGATGTCGAGGGCGTTGTCGGTCTTGTTGAGGTTGCCCTGGGTAAACAGTTTTTCGGTGGCCACCACGCGCACCCCTGTGCCCAGTTGCAGGCCCGAGGGCAGCAGGGTGTCCTGGGAACTCTGGGAGCCAACCTGGCGCACGTTCTGGTACAGCAGGTCTTCGAAAATCGCGCGGCTGCGCTTGAAGCCGCTGGTGCCAACGTTGGCCAGGTTGTTGGAGATGACGGACATGCGGGTCTGCTGCGCGTCGAGTCCGGTTTTTGAAATCCACAGGGATTGTGACATTGTTGTTTCCTCGTATTTATTCCAGACGCATCAATTGGGCCGATGAGGCATCCATTTCCTGCGCCGTGGTCATCAGTTTGATCTGGTTCTCGAACTGGCGGGACAGCTCGATCATGCGCACCATCTCGCCCACCGCGTTGACATTGCTACCTTCCAGCGAGGCCGGTATCAGCCGCACCGAGGCATCGGGCGTCAGCGGCTCGCTGCTGCGAAACAGGCCGTCGGCGCCCTTGGCCACCGCGTCGCGGTCGGGGTTGAGCAGGCGGATGCGGTCCACCGCCACCTGGGAGTTGGGCTGGGCGCCCTCGGGCACGATGCTGAGCGTGCCATCCA
>JBKDZQ010000470.1:0-1814 GCA_047971325.1 Parahaliea sp. | reverse complement strand
ACGCGGCAACCTGTCCAACTCGGACAGCACCATTGTTGCCTACGCACTGCCGAAAGGGGCGGCAGCCGCCAAATGACGCCTGCGGCTCGGCCGGGCGGCAGGCGCGTGCAGCTTCGAGCGGCTGGTGGTGTTTTCCTGCAAAAAACGAGGATTTTGCCCCAGCTGTGGCGCCCGCCGCATGGCTGAGACCGCCGCCCTGCTGGCCGATGAGGTGTTTCCCGATGTCCCGCTTCGCCAGTGGGTCATCAGTTTCCCCTTTCCCTTGCGCTTCCTGTTTGCGGCCTACCCCCAGGCCATGGGCAAGGTGCTGCGCATCGTTTACCGGGCGATCTCCACCTACCTGATCCACAAGGCCGGATTCTCGCTCAAGGATGGCGCCACCGGGGCCGTAACGCTAATTCAGCGCTTTGGATCGGCTCTCAACCTGAATATTCACTTTCACATCCTGTTCCTGGATGGGTCCCCTGGCCCGCCCCGACCCCGCGTCAACCTCACTCGTTACCACGGCGTCCTGGCGCCGAACCACCGCTGTCGTGGGCTGGTCAAGGTGAATTGAGAAGGTGAGGCCGCGAAGCGGCGGTGGCGGGCGTTGGCATCGCCCAGTTGCCGCTGGTGATGATCCGCAAAGAGCTGGCCCAGGGCCGCCTGGTCAGGGTGGTGCCCGAGTGGACGCCCCGGCGAGAGATCGTGCATGCGGTGTTCCCGACCCGGCGGGGGCTGCTGCCCTCGGTGCGGGCGCTGCTCGATTTTTTGATCGGGCGTTTCGCGCGGCTGGCGGAAGAATAACGGTACGCCGTGTTATGGGCGGATCTGCAGACTGTAAAACTATTGACATTAGAATCTACATCGACGAAATTACGCGACGGATGATCGGCAGGGAGGAACGCGTCTGGGTCCGGAGGAATGGGCCTGTTAATAATCGCAAGAAAAAAATATGGTCTATCCTGTTCAATTGGCGTCAATACTCTTCTGATATTGATGTTCCCTATAACTCAGATAATGTTAATTCAGAGGTTTAACTATGCGTTACAAAATTGCGTGTGCAGCGTTGGCTGCCGGCTTGGTGTCCAGTGCCCAGGCACTGGATATTGTGATTGCCAACGACGACAGTTACGAAACCTACAATGTGCAACAGCTCAAAATTGCACTGGAGAATGCGGGACATCAGGTGCTTGTTTCCGTGCCCTGCGCCCACCAGAGCGGCAAGGGGGGATCTCTGGGATCCTTCCTGCAGTCGATGCCGGTGCATTCGCTGGTCGCCGATGGTGCCGGCAGGTTGTCCATCGACGACAGTGCAGCGAATCCGGATGGTTACTGTGTCGGTGATACCGAGGCGGAAAAAGAGAGCAAATCGTTCCGGGATTACCGCGACGGCACGCCGACGGTTGCCGCGGCTCACGGCTTGTTCAAGGCCAACGAACTCTGGGGTAAAAAGCCGGACCTGCTGGTTTCGGGCCCCAATGAGGGGCAAAATGTCGGTTATGCGGTCTTCATCTCCGGCACCCTGGGCGCGGCGCACTACGCGCTGGTCAACGGTGTTCCGGCCATTGCCATCAGTGCCGGCGGCACTCCGTCGGACGAGGCCGATGCGCTGGACAACGCGCAACTGGTGGCCCAAATTGCGGTGGATGTGGTCGAGCAACTGGAAGCCAAGCGCAGGCGCAACGGGCCGCTGTTGCCGCCCCTGACCGGCTTGAATATCAACACCCCCACCTACGATATGCTGGAAGGCGCGCCCTACATGCTGACCGATGTGAACTGGTATTTTGGTTCTCTGGTTGGCTGGATGAACCTGGGCGCGCCGGGCAGTACTG
>JBKDZQ010000469.1:0-2726 GCA_047971325.1 Parahaliea sp. | reverse complement strand
GATATCCCGATTGGGGTGTTTTGTGATCCCGGGATGGACTGAAGTCGTAGGCACCACAATTCCTTCATGCCGCCCGGCTCTCAGCAGTGCGTCACCAATAGCCTGGGTTGCGAAGTGGTGTTCTGCATGATCCCAGTCTTGCGGAAGGTCGGATACCGGTAGCCTATGCAGGCGTAGCTCGGGGAATTGAAACACCACCAGGCGATAGAGTTTATTGGCCATTCTGGGGCTGAGGGCATAGTGGGCGATCTCCAGCATGGCGGTCTGTACACTTGAAGAAAGATACATTGCCGGCTGCCCTGGAGAGTTCCACCTCCCGCCCCGTCGAAATGAGGCGGTCTTGCGGTAATCAGTCCAGCCGGCAACAAATGGCGTCTTGATGATCTTGTACAGGATCAAGAGAAGTCGCCATAGCGCATGGCATCGAGCACAGCCCTGACTGCCTGGCGACCAGCGAAAGTGCTCACCAAGTCCCGCGGGCGGGCGCCCGATAGGGCAGGCACACTGGCGCTGAGCCATTCGTCTATCAGCGCCCTATCGTCCTCGAAGAAATCGCGAAACTCCAACCAGAGAAGTGTCAGGTCGTTGATCTCATCGGTCTGTGGCCGGGAGAGCATCCGCTGGTACAGCTTCGCAAAGTTGCTCACATCGGTGCCCAGCGTTTCAGCCAGGATGGCACGACGTTCTGGTCATGAGGGCATCAACCGCTGACTGTACCGGTCTCGACCACAAGACGCCGCCGATGGCCTGCTAGCCACCAGCACCCATGTGCTGGTGCGCAGCTACACCTACTCCCAGAAATGCCCGCTGTGCTGTGTATTTTCAAGATACTGCTGTGGCGATAGACAGCGACCGACGCCAAATCAGGGCGAAGTGGCTCAATGAACCGGAGCGTGTCGATTTCTACTTGTTGATGCTGGTTTTGGAGGGCAGTGGCTGGCATACCGTTGACTTCATCGACTGGCCGCTTTCGCGCGGACAGGTATTGTTCGTGCAGCCGGGACAGTGCTGTGCCGGATGCAGGCTGCCGGCAAACCTACCGCCTGTTCGTGCGGGAGCTGGAAGCGGGCTTTTCCCGGGAGCGCAGTTTGCAGGTTTACGCGCGGTGCGGTCGAGCCCGTGTTCCAGGCGTCCGGCATTCATCACATACCAGAGCGGGGTTTGCCCGATGGTGGGCAGGGCGCTGCGCTGCCCTACAATACGATGGTGGTGGCCAGCAGCAGCATCAGGCCCATGCCGAGGATGTCGGTGAAGGTGGTCAGGAAGATGCTGCTGGCCATGGCCGGGTCGGCGCCGAAGCGTTTCAGGGTGAGGGGCACCGCGACCCCGAAAATGCCGCTACCGACGCAGGCGCCGACCATTGCGATGAGAATCACCAGCGCGAGCAGCAGCGGGCTGCCACCGGCGTCGCTGAGGCTGGCATAGGCGAACATCGCCACTGCCGCGACCAGGCCGACGAAAAAGCCGTTCAGCGCCCCGAGGATGATTTCCTTGCGCAGCAACTGCGCTACCGGAAAGTCCTTCAGTTCGCCCAGGGTCATGCCGCGCAGGGTGATGGCCAGCGCCTGGCAGCCGGTGTTGCCGCTTTGTCCGGCGAGTACCGGCAGGAAGGCGGCGAGGGCGACGATCTGGGTGATGGTGTCTTCGAACATCCCGACCACGAAGGCGGCGGCAAAGGCGGTGAGCAGGTTCACCTGCAACCAGGGATGGCGCATGCGAAATGCGGTTGTCACCGGGGTGCTGACCCGTTCCTCCCGGTCCACACCGACCACGGCACCGGTCTGGCCGCTGATTTCGCGGGCCATGCGGTCGAACAGCTGCCAGCCGTACACCAGCCCGGTCAGGCGGTTGCGCTCATCCACCACCGGGTACAGCCGGTGCCGGTGCTGGAGGGCAAGCTGGATCGCCTCCGACAGGGGCGTGTCGAAGCGCAGCGTCATCGGCTGGGCGGTCATGATCTCCGACAACAGCTGCCCCGGGCGGGCCAGCAGCAGATCGCGCATGGCGACCACGCCCAGCAGCTGCTGGCTCTCGTCGAGCACATAGAGATAGGTGATACCGCTGACCGGCACTTCATGCACCAGACGGTCCAGTGCACCGGCGACCGTGGTATCCGGACGCATGATGCCCCGCACCGGTACCAACAGACTTTCCACCGTGGGCTGATTGCTGCTGTCCAGTGCCACCAGTGCCTCGGTGGTGTCGGGATTTACTGCCGGGCTGCTTTCCGGTTGGGTTTCAGGTTGCGTATCCGGTTCACCGGACGGTTGGGGAAGTTCGCTCATGCTATGCGTTCCTTACTCGTGGGGGTGGATCGACCTGGCAGGGAATCTCTGGTTGCTCTAGGCCCATTGATCAACGGTCCCGGCGCTTCAGCCTTCAGGAGCCCGCAGCCTGAGTTTTACCTGTATTTCCACCTCGAAGCCGACAGTGGGGTCTTGTGCCCACATGCCATTGCCGATATCGAACTGGCGACGGTCCAGTGTCGCTTCGCCATCGAGCAGGGCATGATCGCCATTGTCCTGCCAGGTGAAGGTCAGTGCCACCGGCCGCTCGATGCCCTTCAGGGTCAGCCTGCCCTCGGCCACCAACTGCTGGCTGTCAGGCAGCGCCCGGAAACGGGAGGCGATATAGGTCGCGCTGGGGAACTGGTCGCTGTCGAACCATTCCGGGCCCGGTAGCGACATGTCGCGCTCCTCGCTGCGGGTATTCACCCCCGCGATCTG
>JBKDZQ010000468.1:0-4050 GCA_047971325.1 Parahaliea sp. | reverse complement strand
GTCGGTCTGCAGGCGCATGCCTTTTTGCAGGCGCCGGCTGAAGACTCCCGCGATGGTGGCGCGCTCCGCCGGCAGTGCCGTTTCACGTTCGATGATCGATGCCAGGATCAACACCTGGTAGGGGGTGTCGAGAGGGTTGTCCCCGCTGCGCTCCGGCCACAGCACCTGCAGTGTTTCCTGCATGGCAGTGTAGGCCCGCTGCAGTACGTCCCAGTCACTGTCACCCCGGGAAAAATGGTAGGTTTCAGGCAGGAACAGACCTTCCGGGCCCGGATAGTCGGCGGTCAGCGCGGCGATGCGCCTGTCTTCCACACCGCTGAGTTCGATCTCCAACACCGGGTTCTGTGCCAGCACCGCCAGCGCCCGGCGCAGGGTGAGCCCTTCCGGCAGGGTGACTTTGTAGTACACGGTATCGCCCTGGATCAGCCGCTCCAGCAGGCCGGCGGGGGTGATACCGGGGGGCAGAAAGTACTCTCCCTGCATCAGTTTGAGGTCCATTCCGGTGTAACGGCCGTAGGCAATCAGCAGCAGCGGATGCCCGAAAATGTCCTCATCCCGCAGGCGACCGGCAACGCTGCGCAGGGTGTCGCCGGTACGCACTTCGAACAAGCGCCCCTGGGAGCCGACCGCCAGCGGCTCATGCCAGCGCTGTTGCACCGCATGAAAAGCGAATGCAGCCAAAAATGCCAGCGCCAGCAGGCCAAGCAGCAAGCCCAGCGCCAGGCGCTTCATCGCCCCGGTCCACCCTGCAAATCATCGCGGGCGATGTCTGCCAGGGCGCGGGCACAGGAGAAATCGCACCACTGCCGTTCGCCGAGGCGTCCCACCGGACGCAAGCCCTGGAGGCTGTTGCAGTAGAACACCTCCTGGGCCCCGGTCAGCGCCTCCACGCTCAGGCTCACCTCCACCACCGCCAGCCCCAGTACCGGTGCCCAGCGCTCCATGATGGCCCGGCGACGGGTGCCCGCCACGCCACACTGGTCGAGGCGGGGCGTCAGCAGGCGGCCCTGGCACAGCGCGAACAGGCTGCCCGCCACCATCGAGATGGCCTCGCCCTGGCAATTCATCATCACCGCCTCATCCCAGCCGCGGTGCTCACACTCCCTGGCCGCCAGCACCTGTTCCAGGCGATTGAGATGCTTCAATCCTGCCAACTGAGGCTGGAGCGGCCACTGCACCGAGGACAACCCCACTACGGCGGGCTCCGCCCCCCCCACCGTCGCGGCAGGCAGTGGTGAGAGCTGCGCCACCAGCCGCGGTGTGCAAGCGACTGGCGGCGCATAGCCCCGCGGCCCGCCGCCGCGGGTGGCGGTGATGCGCAGGGCTGCCCGGCCCGCCGGGGCGGCGGCGGCAACCTGCTCCAGGGCGTCTTCCAAAGTAAAAGGCAGACTGGGAAAATGCAGCCTGACAAGTCCCGCTGTCAGGCGCTCGCGATGATAGTCGGCCAGCACCGCCGCGCCGTCGATCAGCAGTAGGGTCTCGAACAGGCCGTCGCCGAAGGCAAAACCGCGGTCAGGCAGGGGCAGGCTGTCGCACAGCGCGCCATCGACCCAGGTGAGTTCCGCGGACACAGATAGTCAGTCAAGGCGCCGGAAAATCAGTGAACCGTTGGTGCCACCGAAGCCGAAGGAAGTGCTCAGCACAGTGCGAATCTCGCGCTGCTGGGCGGTGTGCGGGACATAGTTGAGTACGCAGCCCTCATCGGGGTTGTCAAGATTGATGGTGGGCGGCGCCACCTGGTCGCGGATGGCCAGCACCGAGAAGATGGCCTCCACGGCACCGGCTGCGCCCAGCAGATGGCCGATCATGGATTTGGTGGAGCTGACCGCCACCCGCTCCGCAGCGGGACCCATCACGCTCTGCACCGCCTTGCTTTCCGCCATGTCGCCGGCGTTCGTGGAGGTGCCGTGGGCATTGATGTAATCAAGTTCACCCGCCGCCAGTTCGGCGTCGCGAAGGGCATTGCGCATGGCGTTGGCGGCGCCGCGGCCATCTTCCGGCGGCAGCGTCATGTGATAGGCATCGCTGCTCATGCCAAAGCCGGTCAGTTCGGCGTAGAGCGTGGCACCGCGCGCCTTCGCCGATTCGTATTCCTCCAGCAGCAGGACGCCGGCGCCATCGCCGAGCACAAAGCCATCGCGGTCGCGGTCCCAGGGGCGGGAGGCCGCCTGCGGGTCGTCGTTGCGGGTAGACAGGGCCCGGGCCGCGGCGAAGCCGCCAAGACCAACCGGGGTAGTTGCCATTTCCGCACCACCCACCAGCATGGCGTCGGCATCGCCCTGGGAAATAAGACGGGCGCCGAGGCCGATATTGTGGGTACCGGAGGTGCAGGCGGTGACCAGTGCGAGGTTGGGCCCCTGCATGTTGTAGCGAATGGACAGGTTGCCGGCAATCATGTTGATGATCGAACCCGGCACAAAAAACGGTGAAATCCTGCGCGGCCCGGAAAGACGCACCACTTCGGTGTTTTTCTCGATCTGGCCAATGCCACCAATGCCGGAACCGATGGCGCAACCGACCCGGGGGGCATTGGCTTCGGTCACTTCAAAACCGGAATCCTCCATGGCCTGAATGCCGGCCACCATGCCGTACTGGACGAACACGTCCATCTTGCGGGCATCCTTGGCGGGCATGTAGGGGCTGGGGTCAAAGCCCCTGACGCTTGCGCTGAAGCGTGTGGTATAGGCGGAGACATCGAATGCATCAATGGTGGCGGCGCCACTTCGGCCGGCCAGAATGTTTTCCCAGGTCTCCTTTACCGTCAGGCCCACGGGACTGACCATGCCGAGACCGGTAACAACCACTCTTCTGCCTTTCACAGCACTAGACTCCTTAAGCGTGGTATAAAATTTCCGGGGTGAAAAAAAAAGAGCCGTTCCATATCAAGCAGAAACGGCTCCCTGGTACAGCGAGGATGGGATTAGGCAAGGTTCTCGTTGATATAGTCAATCGCCAGCTTCACTGTGGTAATCTTTTCGGCTTCTTCATCGGGAATTTCGGTTTCGAACTCCTCTTCCAGTGCCATAACCAGTTCTACGGTATCAAGTGAGTCTGCACCCAAGTCTTCTACAAAGGAGGCCTCGGTCTGTACTTCTTCTTCTTTCACGCCAAGTTGTTCTGCAACGATTTTCTTAACGCGTTCTTCAATGCTGCTCATGGTATCGAATTACTCCTGAGTATTAGTGCTGAGTCAAACCAAATCACCGGTTCGAAGTGGACATTCTACCCTTTTTCCTGCCGGTAAAAAGTTTTTTATGTACAGTCGCACAGGCGATTGTACAAAGGATCTACGGCTCACGCCATATACATGCCACCATTGATGTGCAGAGTCTCTCCGGTGATGTAGCCGGCGCGCTCGCTGCACAGGAAAGCCACCAGCGCGGCAACTTCCTCCGGCTGCCCCAGGCGCCCGAGGGGAATCTGCCCCAGCATCAGGTCGCGCTGTTCGTCGCTGAGTTCACGGGTCATGTCGGTGTCGATGAAACCCGGCGCCACACTGTTCACCGTCACTGATCGGGAACCCAGCTCCCGCGCCAGTGCCCGGGAAAAACCCTCGGCGCCGGCTTTGGTGGCGGCGTAGTTGCTCTGGCCGATATTGCCCATCGAACCCACCACCGAGGTGATGTTGACAATGCGTCCCCAGCGCGCCTTGGTCATGCCGCGCAGACAGGACTTGCTCACCCGATACAGGGCGTTGAGGTTGGTGTTGATGACATCCCCCCACTCCTGCGCTTTCATGCGCATCAGGATGTTGTCGCGGCTAATGCCGGCGTTGTTGACCAGCACCAGGGGCGCGCCGTAGCGCTCGCCAATGGCCTTGATCACGGCGTCGACGCTGTCGTCACTGCCGACGTTCAGACTCATCCCGCAGCCACTGTTGCCCGCCGCCTCCAGATAGGCGCTGATCGCCCCGGCGCCGGACTCGCTGGTGGCGGTGCCCACCACGGTCAGGCCATCGGCGGCCAGTTGTTCGGCGATGGCGCGACCGATGCCGCGGCTGGCACCGGTTACCAGTGCTACTCGCTGCTCATTCATATCGATATCCCTTGC
>JBKDZQ010000467.1:0-5029 GCA_047971325.1 Parahaliea sp. | reverse complement strand
GGCTAAATAACCGTGCTTTAGCGCAGCCTTCGGCTGCATGTACGCGCGCGGGCTACGCCCGCATCGGCTGGTTACCCAGCACTGGAACAGCCTGTAAGGCACGTTCCACGTCGGCCTGGTCATCAGGAAAACCGACGCAAACCCGAGGGGTTGAAGCGCATCCCTTCGGGGGCGCGCTTCAACATTTGGCAACAGGAAATGGGGAAGGAGCCCAGGCCGTCGTTAACGGCAACACGGTGTGCTGCGCCGCAAGTCAGCATCAAACCGCAGTTAAGGGCGTTGCCCTCGACCGCTGAACGGGAGGGATTCCCCACAGGGCAACCCGCCGTTTGTCTGCAAAGTCAGGCAACCATAAAACGCTTATGTTCGTTTTCCCGCACCGCGGGATCACCACTCGCCACGGCGAAGGTGCTGGACATAAACACTAAGCATCGGTGTCGGTACCAATAAAAACCGGTCGACAGTGCGGGCAAGACAAGTGCCGAGTGACGTGCCCGAAACAAGGTGCACGGCGTTGGATGGATCAGTGGCAGGAGGGTAAGCAGGGCATGCAGGATCTGGAATACGAATTACGCGGGATGGTGCGGCGGGCATCGCGTACCGCCTACGGGACCCGGGCCGCCCGGGAGGATGTCCTCATGCAGGCCGCGAGGGCATTGCATGAAATGGGCTTCCGGAAAATGAAACCGGAGAGCCTGAAACCGAAACATGTCGAGGCCCTGGTTGAGCGCTGGAAGCAGCAGGGACTCTCGGCGGGCACGATGAAAAACCGCATGTCCCACCTGCGCTGGTGGGCCGGTGCGATCAACAAGGCCCCCGTGGTGGCCCGGGAAAACGCCCACTACGGGATCGATAACCGTCGCTACGTCACCGGCAAGGACAAGGGCCGCGAACTGGAGACCGACAAGCTCGCCCAGGTCCGCGATCAACACATCCGCATGTCCCTGCGCTTGCAGGTGGCCTTCGGCCTGCGCCGGGAAGAGTCCCTGAAATTCAGTCCCGCCTACGCTGACCGGGGGGATCGTATCCAGCTCAAGGATTCCTGGTGCAAGGGGGGCAGGGCACGCGAAATTGCGATCAGAACCCCGGAGCAGCGCACGCTGCTCGATGAAGCCCGCCGCCTGGCCGGCCGCGGCTCCCTGATCCCGGACAACAAAACCTACATCCAGCACCTGCGCACCTATGAACGCGTCACGGTGCGCGCCGGTCTCGATAAAAACCACGGCCTGCGCCACCGCTATGCCCAGGCACGCTATAAACAGATCGCCGGCTGGCCCTGCCCGGCGGCGGGCGGGCCATCGCGGCAATCGTTGGCGCCAGAGCAGCGCGAGCGTGACCGCGTGGCCCGGCAGCAGGTATCCCGCGAGCTCGGCCACGAACGGATCGCGGTGGTGGCGGTTTATTGTGGGTAGAGATACGTTACGGCAGGCCCAGGTACGGAGGTAATAGTTCTGCCGGCGAAACGACGTGATCCGCTGTTGCCCACCCGCAAAGGGGAGCGAGGAGTGCAGTCCTTGAGGGCATCACATGTTGACTAAAATGATCATTTTGACCATTCTGCACCTGTAGAGAAGTCTTCGAGGACGTTTTCATGGAACATATTAATGCCACGCAAGCCAAACGCGAGTTTGGCGAAGTCCTGCTCAAGGCCCAGCAGGCTCCCGTCGGTATCGACAAAAATGGCAAGCCTGTTGCTGTGCTGCTGTCAGCCGATGCCTATGCTGAAATCACGGCGCTTAACCGCCAGTATCTGGAGCGTGCGATCGCCGAAGGTATGGACGACGTCAAGGCGGGCAGGGTAAGCAGTGGTTCAGACACGCTGGGCCGCCTGCGACAGCTGGTAGCGCATGCGGAGACTTGAGTACACTGAGAGTGCGGAGGCCGACCTGGTCGGCATCATCCAGACCACCATCGAGACCACCATCGAGACGTGGGGGACAGATCAGGCGACCCGGTACATCGATGGGCTGGAGCGGGTAACCGGTCACCTGCTTGAACACCCGGCGCTCGGCGCGATCCGCGAGGATCTTGTGGATAGGCCCAGGGCCTTCCCCTACCAGAGTCATGTCCTGTATTACCGGGACGAACCCGAACGACTGGTGGTGCTCCGGGTGTTGCATAAACGGATGGATGCGCATGTGCATATGCCACTCTCGCAATCCGATCCGAACCAGTCGCCGCAGGTTTGACAGAGGTACCCGACATGAGACGTGATACAAGCAGGGGCCCGGCGCCGGGCCCTGATAAATACGAAGCGCTGTATCAACGGATTATCGCGCCGGCGTCCCGCCAGGCCGTGGAAGCCCTGTTCGCGGCCAGTGGTGAGCAACTGCGGAGCACCTACCGACCCGATAACAGCGATGAATCAGGACAACCGGGATGACAGGCGTCAGCGGGGCGTCACCGCTCACTCGGGGTGAATGCGCGCTCGAGGCGGCAGGGTCGCGATAGAGTAACGACAGGTGTTTTCGACGACCTTGGCTGCGGGGTCATTGTTCTTGATCACGAAGCCCTGCAACAGGTGTCCCGCGTACTGGGACAGGAACGGCTCGCGGTGTGGTTGCCGTGTATTGTGGGTAGATTCATCTCTGGCTAGCCAGCCTAGTATTCAACGCGTGCCCGGACTGACCGTGGAATTCTCGGCGATGAGTTGCACGCCACCGTCCCACTCGAGCGTCACCAGTGCACCATACTGCTCGCAAACCGCATCATCGCCATCGTGAGTGTCGTTACTCCGATGGGTCTCACCACGGTAGTCACACTCTGTGCAGCGATAGACGTAAAGTACCGGGTGATCAGTGTGGTCATGTCTGGATTGAAAGGTGGTCATATCGGCAACCCCGGGCCTGGCGCCCCGGTCTCAGGTGTTATCCACAACCCTGGCGGCGGGGCCATTGGTCTTGACCGAGGCGATGCCGTTTTCCATGGCCGCTGCCCCGGAATACATCTCGCTACTGCCAATGACCTGGCCATTGCCCGCTTTCAGATTGAAGTAAGGTTCGTGTTTTTTGGACAGCTTGCGCTCATAGCGGCCATCGTCCGGTGAGTTCTTGCGCACGGATGCGATGCCATTTTCCGCAGCGGACTTGCTCTCGTACAGCTCGCTAGTCAGGATGATCTGGCCGTTGCCGGCCTTCAGGTTGAACATGAACTTGCCGCCGGGACTTTTCTTCAGGTCATAGGTACCTGCCATTGCCATCTCTCCTTGGATGAGGGTCGTGGTCGAGCGCAATCCCGTCCGGGATGCGTTGAGTATGCGAAATTGTCGCGCCTGAATCTAGCTCCAGGTGAGACAGCGCGTGATGTCATCCCACTTCCCCCTCAACCGGTGTCCGCGGACACCACCGGACGTGTCCGGTGCGTCTGAACACAGCGCCCGGTTTAGGGCAAAATGACCCGATGCGCTCATCACACCGCCTACGCCAGCACGGCATTCCGTGCACCGTCCTTTGCCACTAGGCATGCGCCGCCAGGTCGTCAGCGTGGCGCTGGCCCTGTGCGCTCTGCTGCCGGCGGCACTATCCGTCCGGGCCGACATCGCCCTGTATGGTGGCAATGATGAGGTTCACGCGCGTCTCCAGGCGCTCATCACCGAAGAGCTGACACCCACTCAGCTGGGTACCCTGGACCTCGCCATCACCGTGGGGGCCGAGGCATTGACCGACTACTGTGAGGCAGATGGCGATAACCCCGTCCTGGCCACCTACCTCTATGCCAGCAGCCTTGCCGGTGCGGCGGCATCTTGCCGGCAATCGGTGGCGGCCATCCCCGTGGATCCGCCCCTGGACGTGCTGTACCGACTGGGCCGGGCCATGTTCCCGGAGAGCGCGGCCGCCACGCTGATCCGAGCTGGCACCGCCAGCGACGGGGCACCTGCCACGACCAGGCCCTACCGGCAACTGCCCGTGCCCCCGGACGGGGTGGCCAGGGGATTGGGCCGGCTCATTCAGGAAGGACACTGGGAGGTGTTCCTCATGCCCATTGATGCGGCCGTCTTCAAAGGTGCCGATTACCGACTGGCGCTGGAAACCCTGTTCCGCCATCGCAAGCCCGTTGTCGTCTCCATCCCGTCGTTATTACCTCAAGGCGCCGTGGCCGCCGCCTACTACACGCCGGAGCAACTGGATGCGGCCCTGCGACAGACGCTACGGCGCTGGGTGGAAACCGGCGAGCTGGTAGCGGCACCGCCGGGGCGTATTCAGGTACAAGTGAACCCTGCTGTTCTTCGTAACGGCTACGGCAGAGTAATTGCAGAGCGGGACGTGCGCGCATTGGAAGTGGAGGTAAACAGTGGCGACTAGACGATGGCGCATGCCGCTGCTGGCCCTGCTGACACTCCCCTCCCTGCTGGGTGTGCTCCTGATCGGCGGGATGTCCTGGCGCCTGTTCGACCCCGCTGTCACCCAATCCACCGAGGTGGCGCTGGAGGTTCTGGAGGACATGATCCGGACCACCGGCACTGAGTCCCTGCGCTATCCCCTGGCGGTGGGCGACGAGGCGACGGTGGCGCGGCTGGTGCAGTCAATGGCACGCAATGACCTGGTCTTTGCGGTGCAGGTCGCCGATGCCGAGGGCCGGCTGGTAGCCCGTGCCCAGAATCAGCAGCTGCCGATCGCGCAGGGAATCCAGCTGATCGAGTATCGCCAGCCGCTGTACATCCAGGCCTTGCAGCAGGAACCGATACCGATACCGACCGGTCCGGAGGAGGGCGACGTCTACGTGGGTGAGGTGCTGTTCCAGTTGACGCCCCACGTACTGGCCGAGCAAAAAGCCCGCCTGGTGACGGATTATCAGTGGCTGATCGGGATCGTCCTGGTACTGGGATTACTGCTGATCCTGATCGCCGCCCGGATCCTGTGGCGGTCCGCGAGCGTCATTACCGGCGCACTGCGACGCATCGCCGCCGGCGAGCGCGGTATCGTCATTGCGGATGAACCCCGGGTGGCGGAATTCGAAGTCATCGCCCGCGGTGTGAACCGGTTGTCGGAGAGTGTGGATGAGTCCCGGGCGCGGCAGGAGGCATCGCTCA
>JBKDZQ010000466.1:0-2742 GCA_047971325.1 Parahaliea sp. | reverse complement strand
GCAACCTGCGGGCCGCGTTCATCACCGCCGCGGTCATTCCGCTGTCGATGCTCGCCACCATCACCGGCATGGTCCGCACCGGGGTCTCCGCCAACCTGATGAGCCTCGGCGCACTGGATTTTGGCCTGATCGTGGACGGTGCGGTGATCATCGTCGAGAACTGCATCCGCCGGCTGGGGCGGGCCCAGCACGGCCGGGAGGAGGCTCTGCCGCTGCACCAGCGGCTGCGGGAGGTCTACGCCGCCACCGCCGAGGTCATTCGCCCGAGCCTGTTCGGCGTCGCCATCATCACCGCGGTGTACATCCCCGTGTTCGCTCTCACCGGGGTCGAGGGGCGCATGTTCCACCCCATGGCGGCCACGGTCATCATGGCGCTGCTGGCGGCCATGGTATTTTCGATGACCCTGGTACCCGCTGCGGTCGCCATCTTCCTCAGCGGCAAGGTGGAAGAAAAGGAAAGCGCCGTCATGTCGCTGCTTTCGCGGGGCTACCGCCGCGCACTGCACGCCGCGCAGCGCCTGCCGGCGCTGGTGCTGCTCGGCGCACTGGCACTGGTGGGGGGCAGTGGCTGGCTCGCCACCACCCTCGGCTCCGAGTTCGTACCCCAGCTCAACGAGGGCGACTTGGCCCTGCAGGCACTGCGCATTCCCGGCACCAGCCTGCAGGAATCCCTGGCGATTCAAAGCCAACTGGAACGCAACCTGCTGGAAAGAATGCCGGAAATCAAGGATGTGTTCGCGCGCACTGGTACTGCGGAAGTCGCCACCGACCCCATGCCACCCAATGTGTCGGACACCATCATCACCATGAAACCACCGGATGAGTGGCCGGACCCGAACAAATCCCGGGCCACCCTGCTCGATGAACTGCGGGACATTGCCACCAGTGTGCCGGGCAGCAACTACGAGCTGACCCAACCCATCGAAATGCGCTTCAACGAGCTGATTTCCGGTGTCCGCGCCGACCTCGCGGTGAAGGTCTTCGGCGACGACCTGGAGCAGTTGCAGGCCCTGGCCGGCCAAGTGCTGCAAATTCTCACCACCATCCCCGGCGCCACCGACTCCCGGGTCGAGCAGGTCGATGGCCTGCCGGTAATGTCAGTGGTACCGCGCCGCACCGTGCTGGCGCGCTACGGCCTGGACGTGGAAACCCTGCAGAATCTGGTGGCCACCGCCATCGGCGGCGAGGAAGTGGGAAAGATCTACGAGGGTGACCGTCGTTTTGCATTGGTGGTGCGCTTGCCCGAAACACTGCGCCAGGACGCGGCACGCATGGGCGATCTGCCGGTGCCGTTGTCCGACGGCAACTACGTGCCACTATCGGAAGTCGCCACCTTGCAGCTGGATCGCGGCGCCGGCCAGATCAGTCGTGAAAACGGCAAGCGCCGGATTGTCGTCACCGCCAATATCCGTGATCGCGACCTTGGCACCTTCGTCACCGATTTGCGCGGGCGCCTGGCAGTGGACCTGGACCTGCCCCCCGGTTACTGGCTGGAGTACGGCGGCACCTTCGAGCAACTGGCCTCGGCCAGCGCCAGGCTCGGGGTGGTGGTACCGGTCACCCTGGCGCTGATTCTGAGCCTGCTGATCGCTGCCTTCGGTTCGTTGAAGGACGCCCTGATCATCTTCAGCAGTGTTCCCCTGGCACTGAGCGGGGGGGTGATCTCGCTGTGGCTGCGCGGCATGCCGCTGTCGATTACCGCCGGCGTGGGTTTTATCGCTCTGTCGGGCATTGCCGTGCTCAACGGCCTGGTCATGGTGTCCTTCATCCGCGACCGCTGGCGCGCCACCGGCGACCTGCTGACTTCCGTCACCGAAGGCGCCCAGACGCGCCTGCGGCCGGTACTGATGACAGCCCTGGTCGCCAGCCTCGGTTTTATTCCCATGGCCCTGAACACCGGCACCGGCGCCGAAGTACAGCGACCACTTGCCACCGTGGTGATCGGTGGCATCGTCACCTCCACCCTCCTCACCCTGTTCGTGCTGCCGCTGCTGTACTCCTGGCTGCACCGGGGTGACCGCAACCCGGCGCAGGAGCACCTGCCATCGCTTACCGCCGATCCCGCGGTGGAAACCTGAGCCGCCAGCCCCGTCTGCCAGTACACCCTTACTGGCAGACGGGGCTGTTCTCGATGACATCCCGTGCGGCTGAAATCAGCTGACCCGAAAAAACGCCAGAAACTGCTAGATCGGCGACCCCGGCGGCACTCTTACGCCCTGCAGTCCGGCAAAGGCCGCGGGATCATCGAGAAAGCGTTCTATCTGCGCCGCCGCGAAGCGGTAGTGGGCCCGCCAGTCCGGCGGTGCAAGCGGGGCCTGTTGTTGCAGCCAGTCCTGCAGCGCCAGCAGGGCATCGAGCGCCTCGGCGCGTGTCTGGGGCTGGGCCGCAGCGCTGCCCGCCAGACGCTGCAGGCGGTCCAGGGCGGCGATATTCACCACGCGCTGCAGGACACCGGCATTGCCGCGCTGGACCGTTGCGTACCAGGTGGCGGTGACTACCGCATCAAGCACGTCGGCAAAGCCCGGCTGGGCGGCACTGCGCGCGCGATTGTTATTCATGCGCGCGGCGCGGGTGGGGTTGAGCAACAGGTCCAGGCTCAACCCGGCGGCGATTTCGGCGGCGGCCAGCGGGTCGAAGACATAGCCGGTGCGCCGCGGAAACAGCTCGCGCTGTTCGCTGCCGGTCCCGGGCGGGCGCGGTGGTATCAGCGCCAGCAACTCGGGTCGCAGGGCCAGGGTCTCG
>JBKDZQ010000465.1:0-4502 GCA_047971325.1 Parahaliea sp. | reverse complement strand
TAGCTTGGCAGCGGCGGCGGTTCTTTGCGAGCGTCACTGTCGATCTTGCTTGAAATTGGAATTCCTGCCCGTATTATTGGTCAAATACATCAACGCAGCCTAACACTGCGCACTTTGGAGTAGACGATGCAAAACGAGCCGATGTTCCGCACTGAATATGCCAACACCGCCGGCATGGGGTCGGTCATCAGCACCAACAAGGTGCTGAAGAACACTTACATGCTGCTGGGCATGACCCTCGCCTTCAGCGCCCTGGCGGCGGGTATTGCCATGGCTGTCGGCCTGCCGCCGGTCGCCGGGCTGGTGCTGTCGCTGGTGGGCTTTGGCCTGCTGTTCGTGGTCAACCGCATGGCCGACAGCGCCAAGGGTCTGTGGGCCATTTTCGCCTTTGCCGGCGTGATGGGCGCCGCCCTGGGGCCGATGCTCACGGTCTATGCCAGCATCCCCGGCGGTTCCGCCCTGGTGATGCAGGCGCTGGGGGGCACCGCCGTGGTGTTCTTCGGACTGTCCGCCTATGCCCTCACCACCCGCAAGGACTTCTCCTTCATGGGCGGCTTCCTGATGGTGGGCCTGCTGGTGGCCGTGGTGGCGATGATCGCCAACATTTTCCTGAACATTCCCGCGCTTTCACTGACGATCTCCGCGGCAGTGGTCATGATCATGTCCGGCCTGATCCTCTTCGACACCAGCCGCATCATCCACGGCGGTGAAACCAACTACATTCGCGCCACTGTGTCGCTGTATCTGAACATCTACAACCTGTTCATCCACATGCTCAACCTGCTGACGGCATTCAGCGGCGACGACTGATCGCCGCCCGGCGCGCGACCCAACCCCGGTGCCAGCACCGGGGTTTTTGTTTCAGCCGCTGCCCTCCGGTCTACCGTCGATGCACTACAGCCTGCTAGTCCTCGCCCCGCCGGGCCCAACCAGCTACACCGCGCTGCACTTCGCGCGGGCGGTCTGCGCCGGCGGCCACCGGCTCGAACGGGTGTTCTTCCTGGACGCCGGCGTGGCGAACGGCCTGGCCACCGCGGTGCCGCCCCAGGGCGAACGCGACCTCACCGCCCTGTGGCGGGAACTGGCGGGAGAGCACGGGGTGGAACTGGTGCTGTGCATCAGCTCCGCCATCCGCCGGGGACTGCTGGACGCCACCGAGGCCCGGCGCCACGAGCGCAGCGCGGTGACGGTGGACCCGGCCTTCACCCTCGGTGGGCTCGGCCTGCTGGTGGAAGCCACCCTGAACACAGACCGCCTGCTGACCTTCGGAGGGCCCGGATGAGCGCGCCGCGCACCCTGGTGGTCAGCCGTCACAGTCCCTACGGTTGCGGCCTGGCCCGGGCGGCGCTAGACACCGCGCTGGCGGCGGCGGCCTTCGACCACCCGCCCGTCCTGCTGTTTCTCGGCGCCGGCGTGCTGCAGTTGCTGCCCGACCAGGACGCCGCCGTTGTGGGCACCCGCACCCATGGCAAGGTGCTGGATTCCCTGCCCCTCTACGATCTGGACACCTTCTACGTCGACGCCGCCGCGCTGGCGGCCTTCGGCATCGACCCGGCGGCCTTGCCCGCCGGCGCCCGGCTGCTGGACGATGCCGCCCTGCGTGAGCTGATGGCCGGCTGCGATCACATCCTGGGTTTCTGAAGGGCTGCCCGATGGTACTGCACACCCTGAACACCGCCCCCGACCATCCGGCCTTCAGCCACTGCCTGCGCCTGCTGGCCGGGGGTGACGCCCTGCTGCTGCACGGTGATGGCGTCTACGCCGCCATCACCGGCGCGCCGGCGCTGGAAGCACTGTGCCAGGCCGGCGCCGAACTCCATGTGCTGGCGCCTGACGCCCGCGCCGCCGGTGTGCTGGAGCGCCTCGACCCGCGGGTGCAGGCGGTGGACTACGCCGGTTTTGTCGCCCTCAGCGAGCGCTTTTCCCGCCAGCAGGCCTGGTACTGAGTGTGCTGCCTGCCGCCGCTTTTGATGCCGAGGGCTTTCTGCGCCGGCTGGAAGACTGGAGCCCGGCGGTTGCCGAACAACTCGCGGCCACCGAAGGCATTGCCCTCACCGAGGCCCACTGGGAAATCCTGCACCTGCTGCGCGCCTACTACAGCGAATTCGACTCCTCCCCCGCCATGCGCCCTCTGGTAAAATACTGCGCGCGCGAGCTGGGAGCCGACAAGGGCAGGAGCATCTACCTGCTGTCACTGTTTCCCGGTTCGCCGGCCAAGATTGGCAGCAAGCTCGCCGGGCTGCCAAAACCTGAAAACTGCCTGTAGGAAAGCACATGAGTTCCACTGCGCTCGCTGATGTCCCGGCCGAGCACCCCTTCGCGCCCTATGTCCGTATTCTCGGCAAGGGCAAGTCCGGCACCCGCTCCCTAACCCGGGCCGAGGCCCGCAGTGCCTTTGCCATGATCCTGCGGGACGAGGTGGAGGACCTGCAGCTCGGGGCCTTTCTCATGCTGCTGCGGGTGAAGGAGGAGTCGCCGGAGGAGATGGCGGGCTTCGTGGATGCCTGTCGCGAGGTGATGATGCCCCCGCCACCCGCGGGTGCCGCCGACCTCGACTGGTCCAGTTACGCCGGCAAGAAGCACCAGCACCCCTGGTACCTGCTGGCGATCCTGCTGCTGAACCAGGCCGGCCACCGGGTATTCATTCACGGCGCCGGCGGCCACACCAGCGGACGGCTGTACACCGATCAGGCAATGGCGCAACTGGGCCTGCCAGTGGCGCAGAACTGGCAGCAGGTCGCCGGGCAACTGGAGCGGGAGCGCCTCAGCCACCTGTCCCTCGAGCACTTCTGCCCCAGGCTCTACGACATCATGCAGTTCAAGCCAGTGCTCGGGCTGCGCTCCCCGGTCAACAGCTTCGCCCGCATGCTGAACCCGCTGGCGGCCCCCGCCAGCATCCAGAGTATTTTCCATCCGGCCTACGCCAGCCTGCACTGCGAGGTCGACCGGCTGCGGGCCCAACCCGCCTCGCTGGTGTTCAAGGGCGATAGCGGCGAAGTGGAACTCAAACCCCAGGCCAGAACCCGGCTGCTGTTCCAGCGCGCTGGCGCGGCCCACGAAATGGATTTTGCCCGCCATCTGCCGGAGCGGGTGGCGCCGGTGGCGGAACCTTCGGTGGAGCCCCTGCGCGCACTCTGGCGCGGCACCGCCAACGACCACTACGGTACCCTGGCTACACTCGGCACCTGCGCCGCCGCGCTGATGCTGCTGCACCCTGCGCTCAATCAGGCCGCCGCCCTGGTCGAGGCAGAAAAACTCTGGCAGCAGCGCGACCGGGAGCGCCTGCCGTCGTGCCCCTGAGTGCATTTGAGCCCGACCGCTACGAGGCCCTGCTGGCGGGCAAGGTCGAAGCTGTTCGCGCCCTGCTGGCGCCCTTCGCACCGCCGGTGCCGGCGGTGTTTCGCTCCCGTCCGGAGGGTTTTCGCATGCGCGCGGAGTTTCGCCTGTGGCACGAGGGCGAGGCCCTGAACTACGTCATGTTCCGCCGCGACGACCCCAAAACCCCGATACCCATCCCCGCCTTCCCCATCGCCTGCGACGCCATCCAGGCGCTGATGCCCACCCTGCGCGAGCGCCTGCGCAGTTCAGCCGTGCTGCGGCGCAAACTGTTCCAGGTGGAATTTCTCAGCACGCTGGCGGGCGACACCCTGGTGACGCTCGTCTACCACCGGCGCCTGGAGGAGGACTGGCTGGCCGCCGCCACGGCGCTGGCGGGTGAACTGGATATTGCCGTGGTCGGGCGCAGCCGCAAACAGAAAGTCGTACTCTCCCGCGACTACGTGACCGAAACCCTGCCGGTGGCGGGTCGGGACTACCACTACCGCCAGTACGACCAGGCTTTCACCCAGCCCAATGCGGGGGTGAACATCCATATGCTGGAATGGGCGGTGGAAAGCGTGGGGGAAGGTGTGAAGGAAGCTGCGGTGGACAGCCCTGCCGGGCTGGACGGCGACCTGCTCGAACTCTACTGCGGCAACGGCAATTTCACCCTGCCCCTGTCGCGCTGCTTCCGCCAGGTCATCGCCACCGAACTGGCCAAAACCTCGGTGCGCGCCGCGCGCTGGAACCTGGAACACAACAACATCGACAACGTGCAGTTGATTCGCCTGTCGGCGGAGGAAGTCACTCAGGCGATGAACGGCGAACGCGAATTCCGCCGGCTGGCGGAGCTGTCACAACAGCTGGCCGACTACGACCTGCGCACAGTATTCGTCGACCCGCCCCGGGCCGGACTGGATGCGTCAACCGAACAGATGGTGACCCGCTTCGACAACATTCTCTATATTTCCTGCAACCCGCAGACCCTGGCGGCAAACCTGACACACATAAACCAAAGCCATCGGGTGACGCGCTTCGCGCTGTTTGACCAGTTTCCCTATACAGACCACAAGGAATGTGGGGGGTTGTTGCAGCGTCTCTAGGGCCAAAGGCACTGACTTAATTTTACTGTGTTATAAAATAAGGAATTATGGCACCGAATGGCACTGAATAAAGCCCCAGCA
>JBKDZQ010000464.1:0-7163 GCA_047971325.1 Parahaliea sp. | reverse complement strand
CGGAACAAGTTGTCACCCGCCTATTGACTGACGGCCTGGCAGCCGGTTCCCGCGCCGGCTGCCAGCTGCTCAGGATCGCACATGCAAAAAAGGCCGCGTCCCTGACGGGGCGCGGCCTTTTATCCAGGCGTGCTGCCGGACCTTGTGTGCTGTCTCAGCGCTTGTTCAGGGGCACGTAGTCGCGCTGGGGGTGGCCGGTGTAGAGCTGGCGCGGACGGCCGATGCGATAGCTGCCGCTGATCATCTCGTGCCAGTGGGCGATCCAGCCCACGGTGCGGCCCACGGCGAAGATCACCGTGAACATGCTGGTGGGGATGCCGATGGCCTTGAGAATGATGCCGGAGTAGAAGTCCACGTTGGGGTAGAGTTTCTTCTCGATGAAGTACTCGTCCTCCAGGGCGATCTGTTCCAGTTTCTTGGCGATGGCCAGCAGCGGGTCGTTGTCGATGCCCAGCTCCGCCAGCACTTCGTCGGCGGCTTCCTTCATCACTTTGGCGCGGGGGTCGAAGTTCTTGTAGACCCGGTGGCCAAAGCCCATCAGGCGGAAGGGGTCGTTCTTGTCCTTGGCGCGGGCCACGAACTCGTCGATGCGTGAAACATCGCCGATTTCTTCCAGCATCTCCAGCACCGCTTCGTTGGCACCACCGTGGGAGGGTCCCCACAGGGCGGCGATACCGGCGGCGATACAGGCAAAGGGGTTGGCGCCGGAGGAGCCCGCCAGGCGCACCGTGGAGGTGGAGGCATTCTGTTCGTGATCGGCGTGCAGCAGGAAGATGCGATCCATGGCGCGGGCCAGGGTCGGGCTGATGTTGCTGGGTTCACAGGGGTTGCCGAACATCATGTGCAGGAAGTTTTCGGCGTAGTCCATGCTGTTGTCGGGATACATGAAGGCCTGGCCGATGGAGAATTTGTAGCACAAGGCGGCCAGGGTCGGCATCTTGGCGATCAGGCGGAAGGCTGCGATCTGGCGGTGGTGCTCGTCGGAGATGTTCAGTGAGTCGTGGTAGAAGGCTGACAGGGCGCCAACCACGCCGCACATGATGGCCATCGGGTGGGCATCGCGGCGAAAGCCATTGAAAAAAGTGCGGATCTGTTCGTGCACCATGGTGTGCTTTTTCACCGTGCCGACAAAGGCATCGTACTGCGCCTTGCTGGGCAGCTCCCCGTAGAGCAGGAGGTAGCAGGTTTCGAGGTAGTTGGACTCTTCGGCGAGCCGGTCGATGGGGTAGCCGCGGTGGAGGAGCACGCCCTGGTCGCCATCGATGTAGGTGATCTGGGATTCACAGGCGGCGGTGGAGACAAAACCGGGGTCGTAGGTGAACATGCCCTTGCCGGTCAGACCGCCCACATCGATCACGTCCGGTCCCAAAGTCCCGGAATAAATGGGCAGCTCAATCGCCTCGCCGATACCGTCTACGGTCAGTGTCGCTTTCTTGTTACTCATGAAGGATTCCTGCGAAGGTGTAATTTTCGTGGGGTGCCCAACTATAGAGTTTCGTCAGCTTTTGTCAATTGACTGTGGCGATATGCACCTATGTCAGTGCTTATTGCATGGATTTTCGTCAATCCTGATCGCCGAAATTGAGCGACGTTCACAACCGTTTCCCAATCTGAAAAATCCGTCAGCGCAGATTTTTTCTGTTATGTGGCCGGTTTGTAATCATCGCCTCGACTCCTTATAATTTCGCGCGTTCCGGTTTGGCTGCCGCTCTCCCGGGAGTGGCGAATCGCCCGGCCATGCTGGCCCTGTAACTGCTGCCTTACTCTGGCCTCTATCAATGGTACCCATAGTGAAAGACAAACGTCCCGTGAACCTGGACATCGGTACCATGCGGTTGCCTATTACCGCATGGGCGTCCATTACCCATCGCGCCTCCGGCGTATTCCTTTTTGTCGGTACGGCTGTGCTCCTGTACATGCTGGACGCCAGCCTGAAAAGCCCCGAGAGATTTGCCGCCCTGCGCGACTGCCTCACCAGTCCGCTGGCCCGTTTTGTGGTATGGGCCGTGCTGGTGGGCCTGCTCTACCACTCGCTGGCTGGCATCAAGCACATCATCATGGATTTCGGTATCGGTGAAAGTATGGCCGGTGGCGTGCTCGGCGCGCGTCTGGTTATCGCGCTCACCGTCGTACTGGCAATTGTCGCGGGGGTGTGGCTATGGTAACTGCAATCACGAGTTTCGGGCGTTCCGGTACGTCCGACTGGCTGGTGCAGCGGGTGGGCGGTGTAATCCTGCTGGCCTATTTGCTGTTCCTGGGCGGCAACCTGGTCTGTGGAGCCGGTGCCGACTACGCCAGCTGGAAGGCGTTGTTCGACCAGACCTGGGTCAAGATTTTCAGCATGCTGGCCCTGCTGTCCCTCGCCACCCACGCCTGGATTGGCATGTGGGCGGTGTTCACCGATTACCTGACCGAGCGCCTGATGGGCAAAACCGGCAACGTGCTGCGCATCACGCTGGAGATAGTGGTGATCCTCACCATTTTCGTTTACGTGGTCTGGGGCATCCAGATTCTGTGGGGTAATTGAGTTATGGCCAATATGCGAACCATTTCCTTTGATGGCGTGATTGTCGGCGGCGGTGGCGCGGGCATGCGCGCGGCCCTGCAGCTGGCCCAGTCGGGCTACAAGACGGCGGTCATTTCCAAAGTGTTCCCCACCCGCTCGCACACGGTATCGGCCCAGGGCGGCATCACCTGTGCTATCGCCAGCTCCGACCCGAACGACGACTGGCGCTGGCACATGTACGACACGGTCAAGGGTTCCGACTACATCGGCGACCAGGATGCCATCGAGTACATGTGCTCGGTGGGCCCGGAGGCGGTGTTTGAACTGGAGCACATGGGTCTGCCCTTCTCGCGCACCGAGGAGGGCCGCATCTACCAGCGCCCCTTCGGCGGCCAGTCCAAGAACTTCGGCGAGGGCGGCCAGGCGGCCCGCACCTGCGCCGCGGCGGACCGTACCGGCCACGCCCTGTTGCACACCCTGTACCAGGGCAATCTGAAGAACAACACCGTATTCTTCAACGAGTGGTACGCCAGTGACATCGTGAAAAACCAGGACGGCGCGGTGGTTGGCGTGATCGCCATCTGCATGGAAACCGGCGAGACTGTATTTGTGAAGTCCAAGGCCACGGTGTTCGCCACCGGCGGTGCGGGACGCATCTACGCCTCCACCACCAATGCCCATATCAACACTGGCGACGGGGTCGGCATGGCCCTGCGCGCGGGTTTCCCGGTGCAGGACATCGAGATGTGGCAGTTCCATCCCACCGGCATTCACGGCGCCGGCGTGCTGGTGACCGAGGGTTGCCGGGGCGAGGGCGGCTACCTGATCAACAAGGACGGCGAGCGCTTCATGGAGCGCTACGCCCCCAACGCCAAGGATCTTGCCAGTCGCGACGTGGTGGCCCGCTCCATGGTGCTGGAAATCCTCGAGGGTCGCGGCTGTGGCCCCGAGGGCGACCACGTCTACCTCAAGCTCGATCATCTCGGCGAGGAAGTGCTGCACAGTCGCCTGCCGGGTATCTGCGAGCTGTCGGAGACCTTCGCCCACGCCAACCCGGTGAAGGAGCCGGTGCCGGTAGTGCCCACCTGCCACTACATGATGGGTGGCATTCCCACCAATGTACACGGCCAGGCCCTGACCGTCGACGCCAACGGCAACGACGTGATCATTCCCGGTCTCTACGCCTGCGGCGAAGTGGCCTGCGTGTCGGTGCACGGTGCCAACCGCCTTGGCGGCAACTCCCTGCTGGATCTGGTGGTGTTCGGTCGTGCCTCCGGCCTGTTCATCGAGAAGGCTCTGCGCGAGGGCATCGACATGCGCGATGCCTCCGATACCGATATCGGGCAGGCCATGAGCCGGCTCGACCGCCTGAACAACTCCACCGGCGGCGAGAAAGTGGCGGACCTGCGCAAGGAATTGCAGACCATCATGCAGAACCACTTCGGGGTGTTTCGCAACGAAAAGTTCATGCAGGAGGGTATCCAGAAGCTGGCCGCCATGCGCGGACGGGTGGAGAATGTGGCGCTGGAAGACAAGACCCAGGCCTTCAACACCGCCCGCATCGAAACGATGTAATTGCAAAACCTGTACGAGGTGGCCGAGGCCACCGCCATTGCCGCCGAGACGCGCAAGGAATCCCGCGGCGCCCACGCCCGGGACGACTACCAGGAGCGCGACGACGAGAACTGGCTGTGTCACTCCATGTACTTCCCGGGTGAGAAGCGCGTGGGCAAGCGTGCGGTGAACTTCGAGCCCAAGACTGTGGACACCTTCCAGCCCAAGGCTCGGACTTACTAAGAGGTTTAACCGATGTTGAAAGTCAGCATTTACCGCTACAACCCCGAGACCGACGAGCAACCCTGGATGCAGGATTTCGAGTTCGATACCCAGGGCAAGGACCTGATGGTGCTGGACGTGCTGGAGCTGCTCAAGGCCAGGGACACCACCATCACCTATCGCCGCTCCTGCCGGGAGGGGGTCTGTGGCTCCGACGGTCTCAATATGAACGGCAAGAACGGCCTGGCCTGCATCACCCCGCTGTCGGCCACCGTGCGCGGTGACAAGCTGGTGTTGCGCCCGCTGCCGGGCCTGCCGGTGATTCGCGACCTGGTGGTGGACATGAGCATGTTCTCTGCTCAGTACGAGAAGGTGCAGCCCTACCTGCAGAACAACAGTCCGGCACCGGCCATCGAGCGCTTGCAGTCGCCGGAGGATAGGGCCAAGCTGGACGGGCTGTATGAGTGCATTCTGTGCGCCTGCTGCTCCACCAGCTGTCCCTCGTTCTGGTGGAACCCGGACCGCTTCATCGGCCCTGCCGGCCTGTTGCAGTCCTACCGTTTCCTGGCGGATACCCGGGACACGGCCACGGAAGAGCGCCTGGCGCGGCTGGATGACCCCTTCAGCGTATTTCGCTGTCACGGCATCCAGAACTGTGTCAATGTGTGCCCCAAGGGTCTGAACCCGACCAGGGCCATTGGACACATCCGCAACATGTTGCTGACGCGCTCGACCTGATGTAAAACAGCGAATCAAGACGTACCTGCAAGGCATTGTCCTTGCAGTAAAAATGGCAAGGTGGTGTCTGCCGCCTTAGCAGGCAGCAGTACTGTTTTGACGATCTGGACCGGAGGCACGGCGCCTCCCCGCGGCAGCTTCGGCAGCGGCGGGTCGCCGTGCGCCGTCCGTTTTACAGCCGGAACTAAGGTCACGATGCAAGAGAGCTCAATGGAACTCCTGAGACGGAGTTCGCATATCGCGGGTGGCAATGCCACCTATGTGGAAGACCTGTACGAATCCTATCTCACCGACCCCAATTCGGTTCCGGAGCAGTGGCGCAGCTCCTTCGATTCGCTGCCGCGGGTGGTGTCCAAGCTGCCGCTGATCCAGGACGTCCCGCATTCCACCATCCGTGACCAGTTCGCCCGCATCTCCAAGATGCGTGTGCGCACCGAGGCCACGGTGGCCCACGACTCCCAGGCCACCGAGTACGAGCGCAAGCAGGTCAAGGTCGTGCAGTTGATCTCGGCCTATCGTCAGCGTGGCCACCAGAAGGCCTCGCTGGACCCGCTGCAACTGCACCAGCGCGAAGCGGTGCCGGACCTGGACCTGGGCTTCCACCAGCTTTCCGCCGCCGACCTGGACACCGTGTTCCAGACCGGCAGCCTGTATATCGGCAAGGCCGACGCCACCCTGGGTGAAATCGTCGGCGCCCTGGAGCAGACCTACTGCCACACCATCGGCGCCGAGTTCATGCACATCGTCGACACCGAGGAGCGGCACTGGGTCATGCAGCGCATGGAGTCCGTGCGCTCGGCGCCCGAGTGGAGCAAGAAGGTGCGCCTGGCCCTGCTCAAGCGCCTGATCAAGGCCGAGGGCCTGGAGAAGTCCCTGGGTACCAAATACCCTGGCACCAAGCGCTTCGGCCTGGAGGGGGGCGAGAGCCTGATCCCGATGCTATCGGAGATGATCCAGCGCCTGGGCGGCTACGGCGCCAAGGAGATGGTGATCGGCATGGCCCACCGCGGCCGCCTGAACGTACTGGTGAATATTTTCGGCAAGAACCCCATCGACCTGTTCGCCGAGTTCGAGGGGCGCGCCACCTACCAAAGCTCCGGCGACGTGAAGTATCACCAGGGCTTTTCCTCCAACGTGATGACCCCGGGCGGCGAGGTGCACCTGGCGCTGGCTTTCAACCCCTCTCACCTGGAGATCGTATCACCGGTGGTGGAGGGCTCCGTGCGCGCCCGCCAGGACCGCCGCGAGGACACTGTCGGCGACAAGGTGGTACCCATCGTCATCCACGGCGACGCCGCCTTTGCCGGCCAGGGCGTGGTGATGGAAACCTTCCAGATGTCCCAGACCCGCGCCTACAAGACCGGGGGCACGGTGCACATCGTGCTCAACAACCAGGTGGGCTTTACCACCTCCGAACGCATTGACGCGCGGTCCACCGAGTACTGCACCGATGTCGCCAAGATGGTGCAGGCGCCGATTTTCCACGTCAACGCCGACGACCCGGAGTCGGTGCTCTTTGTCACCCAGATGGCGGTGGACTATCGCAACGAGTTCAAGCGCGACGTGGTGGTCGATCTGGTGTGCTACCGCCGCCGCGGCCATAACGAGGCCGACGAGCCCTCGGTCACCCAGCCGCTGATGTACGACAAGATCCGCCGGCAGAAGTCCACCCGCGACCTCTACGCCGAGCGCCTGATCGCCCAGGGCGTGCTCAGCGCCGAGGAAGACCAGCAGCTGATAGACATCTACCGTGACTATCTCGATCGCGGCGAGGTGCTGGTGAGCAGCCTGGTGTCGGAGCCGAACAAGAGCATGTTCGTGGACTGGACTCCCTATCTCGGTCACCAGTGGACCCTGGAGACCGATACCGGCATGGACATACAGGCCCTGCAGACACTGGCCACGGAAATCAATCTGGTGCCGGACGCCTTTCCCTTGCAACGCCAGGTCACCAAGATTCTGGAAGACCGCCGCCGCATGGCCGCCGGGGCTCTGCCCCTGAACTGGGGTGCGGCGGAAACCCTGGCCTATGCCTCCCTGCTGCAGGCCGGATACCCGGTGCGGCTGACCGGCCAGGATGTCGGCCGCGGCACTTTCTCCCACCGCCACGCGGTGCTGCACAACCAGAAGGACGAAAGCCTCT
>JBKDZQ010000463.1:0-5269 GCA_047971325.1 Parahaliea sp. | reverse complement strand
GACAGCTCGTCTTTGCCAAGCAGACTTGCCAGGTACTCGTTATAGGCTTCCAGATTGCTGAGCGCTTCTGCGACGGTGGCGGAGGGGGCGCCCTGGTAGTGATCGAAGCGCTCATCGGCGCTGTGGGCGCCGGTGCTGGCGAGGGCGAAGGAAAGGGTAAGAGCCAGTACGGCTGCTCCACCTTGCACAACCTTGTGTGGCATGAGGTGCTCCAGTATGTAAATAGGAATCATTCTAGCGGGCAAGGTAGGGGATTGCGCAGAGTAATTCAAGTCTTGCCGGGTGGCGCCGCCAGGCCGCCAGGCCGGCACCGGCAGTGGGTCCGCTGGGGCTGTGCAGCCCGCGCCGGGGCCGCCTGCACAAAATTTCCCTCGCTGCAATCTGTGTTAGAATTCGCGCCAGTCACCCCGATTTGTCCTCTGGCTGTTCCTCTATATCTATGAGCCTAGCGTCCGAAACACTGGAAACCATCCGCCAGCAGGTGCAGCGGCATCTGGACAATGCCGAGCGCAACCAGCTCTCGCCCCGGCAGGAAGCGGAGCTCAAAGACCGTATCAAGGCCCGGCTGGAGGAGCACAACGCGGTCATCGTCGCGCATTACTACACTGCACCGGCCATCCAGGCTTTGGCCGAGGAAACCGGTGGCTGCGTGTCGGACTCCCTGGAGATGGCTCGCTTCGGTCGCGACCATCGGGCCGAGACACTGGTAGTGGCCGGGGTCAAGTTCATGGGCGAGACCGCCAAGATACTCACCCCCCACAAGCGGGTGCTGATGCCGACCCTGGAAGCCACCTGTTCGCTGGATCTTGGTTGCCCGCAGGACGAGTTTTCGGCCTTCTGTGATGCCCATCCTGAGCGCACGGTGGTGGTTTACGCCAATACCTCCGCCGCGGTAAAGGCTCGGGCCGACTGGGTGGTGACTTCCAGCATTGCACTGGATGTGGCGGAGCACCTGGCCGGGCGCGGCGAGAAAATCATCTGGGCACCGGATCGTCACCTGGGCGACTATGTGCGCCGGGAGACCGGGGCCGATATCCTGATGTGGGACGGTGCCTGCATCGTGCATGAGGAGTTCAAGGCCCGCGGCATTGCCGACCTGAAACGGGTCTACCCGGATGCCGCCGTGCTGGTACACCCGGAGTCCCCCGCCTCGGTACTGGAGCTGGCTGATCGGGTCGGCTCCACCACCCAGATCATCCGCGCCGCCCAGGAACTGCCTAATGAGCGTTTCATCGTTGCCACCGATCAGGGTATTTTCTACAAACTGCAGCAGCAGGCGCCGGGCAAGGAATTCATTATCGCCCCCACGGCGGGCAACGGGGCTGCCTGTCGCAGTTGCGCCAACTGCCCGTGGATGGCCATGAACGAACTTGAAAGCCTGGCCGGGGTGTTCGATCGCAACGACAACGAGATTTTTGTCGATGCGGGGGTGGGGGAGCGGGCCATGGTGCCGCTGCGCCGGATGCTCGACTTTGCCGCGGGGCTTAAGAAATCGGTGACCGGCAACGCCTGAGGCGCGACGCTGTCTACAGCACCCTGCGTTTTTGGGTGTATCCTGCCCGGTGCTTAAGAAAGATAGGAGCCGCTGGTTTTCATCCTTCCATCTGCTCCCGTAAATCCGCCACATCGCGCAGTCGCTGCTGGATCTTGGCGGTGGTGGGGTAGTCCTTGCCTGCCAGTTTCAGGGCGTAGTTGAGCTGTTTCTCGGCTTCGTCCAGCACTCCGTTCAGAATGAAGTATTCCGCCCGTGACTGGTGTAGTCCGACAATGTTGCCGGACAGGCCCTGTACTTCTGCCAGCAGGTACCACAGGCCGGGGTCATTGGGCTTGCGCTTGCTCTGCTCCACCAGCACTTCCTCCGCCACATGGGCCTGCTGGTCGCGCATCAGCGCCCTGGCATAGGTCATGGTCAGCGGGTGGTTGCCGGGAGTGCGTTTCAGGCGCTGGGCCAGCTTGGCCACCGCCTTTTCCGGCTCGTTGCGGGCGATGTCGATCTCGGCGTCGGCGATGATGTATTCCAGGCGGGACGGGTCCTTCGACCAGATGTCATCCAGCGTCAGGCTGGCGTCGTCGCTGCGCCCCGCCGCGGTCAGCGCCAGCACCAGCCCATAGCGGACGGCGTCTGGCGAGCGCGGGGTGCCGTTCAGCTCGCCGCGAAATTTCTGCACGGCCTCCTCGGGTGTGTCCGCGAGCTGGTGCTCGGCGCGCGCGCGCATCAGCTGGTAGTCGAGACTGACCTGGGGGGACCGCCTGGGGTATTGCCGGGCGCGGTTGCGGGTGTCGGCGATGCGGTTTTCGCTGAGCGGGTGGGTGCGCAGGAATTCCGGTACCCGGTCGCCACCGCTGTAGCGGGTGGCCTGCAGCATGCGCTCGAACATGGCCGGGGCGGCCTGGGGGTCGAAGCCGGCATCGGCCAGGGTCTGCATGCCGACCCGGTCGGCCTCCGCCTCGTTACTGCGGCTGTAGCGCAGGGCGGAATCCTGGGCCGCGGCCTGGGCCGCGGACAGCGCCGCCAGGCCGGCGTCGCCGCCGGCGGTGGCCATCAGGACAAAGCCCGCCAGCATCGCGGCCAGGTTCAGCGGTTGCTGGTTTTTCTGGAATTCCACCCGGCGCGAGAAGTGGCGCTGGCTGAGGTGGGCAATCTCGTGGGCCAGCACGGTGGCCAGTTCGTCCTCGGTCTGGGCGTACAGCAGCAGGCCATTATTGACACCGATGACTCCACCGGGTACAGCAAAGGCGTTGATGGTCGGATTATCCACCACCACCAGCTCCACCCGCCGGTCCTCGAGCTGGCTGTGGGTCACTAGGTTGTAGATCAGGTTTTCCAGATATTCGTGTAGCAGGGGGTCGTCCACGGTACGCACCTGGCTGCGAAAGATGCGCAGCCAGGTGCGTCCGAGCTGGTGCTCGTATTCGGTCGAAAACAGGCTGGTGCTCGCCTCGCCGAGGTTTGGCAGTTTCAGGTTCTCGGATGCATCGGTGCCGGTGGTGCACAGCAGGCCGGCCAGCAGGACGGGGCGGGCGGCGAAGCCTGTGAGGCGGCAAATGCGGCGGGTGGCGAAAAACACGGGTAACGGCTACTGGGCTGCTGTGGTCTCCGGGAGCGAACCATTGTACGTCATGGTCGGCCCGCGGGGGTATGTTTGTCGGCTGGGGAGTGGGAGTTGCAGGTTGGTAAAAAGTTCAGTCTGTATTGGGGGTGTCCGGGTGAGTCGCTATACTGGCTGGCCCGCACCCTTGTCGAGAACACCGCCGTTTATGAGTGCCACCGAAGTTCAGGAAGTGGATGCCACCGGTCTGCAATGTCCCATGCCGCTGCTCATGGCCAAGCGGGCCCTGAACGCCCTGGCCAGCGGCCAGCGCTTGCGCGTGCTCTCGACCGATCAGGGATCGGTGCGCGATTTCAGGGTGTTCGCCGAGCAGTCGGGGCACCGCCTGTTGGCCTGCGAGGACCGCGACGGTCTGTATGTCCACCTGCTGGAGAAGGTCTGACGCCGATGCTGGAGATTTTTGAAAAGTGGTACCGGCGTTATCTGTTCGAGGAAGAGTCGGTTCTGCTGCTGGTGCTGCTGACGGTGGCGGTGCTGCTGCTGATGACCATCGGAGACATTCTCACGCCGATCCTGGCCGCCATCGTGCTGGCCTACCTGATGCAGGGTATGGCGGTTCGCTTGCAGCAGTTCGGCATGCCCCAGTGGCTGGGTGTGACCATTGCCTTCGTGGTCTTCATGGGGGTGTTCTTCGGGTTTATCTTTGGCCTGCTGCCGATGTCCTGGCGCCAGTTGCTGGCGCTGGCCGGGGAGATGCCGCGTCGGCTGGAGCAGGGGCGGCAATTGCTGGAGCTGTTCCCGGCCCGCTACCCCGAACTGATCAGCCAGGAGCAAGTCAATGAGGTGATGACTATAGCTCAGAGGGAGCTGGCGGGTTTTGGGCAGATGCTGGTTACACGCTCTATCACCACGATTCCCAGTGTGCTGACGCTGCTGGTCTATGTGATCCTGATTCCGGTGATGGTGTATTTCTTTCTCAAGGACCGCGAGCAGATCCTGGCCTGGTGCGGCCGCTTCCTGCCCCGCGAGCGGCCCCTGCTGCGACGCAACTGGGCCGAGATGGATGTGCAGGTGGCCAACTACGCTCGCGGCAAGGTGCTTGAGATCCTCATCGTGGGTGCCGTCAGCTATGTGAGTTTCGTGTGGATGGGGCTCAACTACGCGGCTCTGCTAGGGCTGCTGGTGGGGTTGTCGGTTATCATTCCTTTTATTGGCGCGACACTGGTGACACTGCCGGTAATGATGGTGGCCTACTTCCAGTGGGGGCTGACCAGTGAATTTTATTACCTGATGCTGGTCTACCTCATCATCCAGGTGCTCGATGGCAACGTACTGGTACCCCTGCTATTTTCGGAGGCTGTTAACCTGCACCCCGTAGCCATCATTGTCGCCGTGCTGTTTTTTGGTGGTATCTGGGGCTTGTGGGGCGTGTTTTTTGCCATCCCGCTGGCGACTCTGATCAAGGCAATTATCAATGCCTGGCCCACTCGGCTGGAGAGCCAGGCGGACAAAACCACAATCACGGAGTAGTTCATGGCGTTGCAAGCGATGTCGCGGGGCCGGGCCGCCCTGCTGTCTGTTTTATTGTCTCTTTTGCTGTTGTCCTGCGCCGCCAGCCCACCGCGGGAGAGGGCGCCCGACCAAAGCCCCAACGACGAGAACGCCTACCGCCTGCTGCAGCTGGACAACAAGCTGGAGGTGTTGCTGATTTCCGATCCGGACACGCCCAAGGCCGCCGCCGCGCTGGATATCATGGTGGGCAGCGGCGACAACCCCGGCGGGCGGGCGGGCCTGGCCCATTTTCTGGAACACATGCTGTTCCTGGGCACCGACAAGTACCCGAACCCGGCGGAATACGAGGAGTTCATCACCGAGCACGGGGGCAGTCGCAACGCCTACACCAGTTTTGAACACACCAACTACTTCTTCGACATCAATGCCGCCTACCTGCCGGAGGCACTGGACCGTTTTGCCCAGTTCTTCATCGCCCCGCGCTTTGATGCCGACTATGTCGAGCGGGAGAAAAACGCGGTCGAGGCGGAATACCAAATGGGGCTCAAAAGCGACCCTCGCCGCGGGCTGGATGTATTGCAGGAAGTGATTAACCCGAAGCACCCCTTCAGCCAGTTCACCGTCGGCAGCCTGGACACCCTGGCGGACCGGCCGGGCGCCAGTATTCGCGACGATCTGCTGGCTTTTTATAATGCCCATTATTCGGC
>JBKDZQ010000462.1:0-2189 GCA_047971325.1 Parahaliea sp. | reverse complement strand
GCCGGGGTCGCCACCGACAGCCGTCGCCATCTCGACGGGCAGCTGTTTGTGGCGCTGGCCGGCGAGCGCTTCGACGGCCACGACTACCTGGCCGCCGCCCGCGAGCGCGGGGCGGTGGCCGCTCTGGTCAGTGGCGCCGTCGACCCCGGCATGCCCTGCCTGCGGGTGGCGGACACCCAGCGTGCGCTGGGGCGCCTGGGCGCCTGCAATCGCGAGCGCTACCGGTATCCGCTGGTGGCGATTACCGGCAGCAGCGGCAAGACCACAGTGAAGAACCTGGTGCAGGCGGTGCTGTCCCGGCGCGGTCCCACCCTGGCCACCGAGGGCAACCTCAACAACGAGATTGGCGTGCCCCTGACCCTGCTGCGGCTGGCGCCGGAACACCGCTTCGCGGTAGTGGAAATGGGCGCGGCGAAGGCCGGTGATATCGCCTGGCTGTGCGAGCTGGCCCGCCCGGATGTGGCGGTATTGCTGAACGCCATGCCGGCCCACCTGCAGGGTTTCGGCTCGGTCCAGGATGTGGCCGAGGCCAAGGGCGAGATCTACGACGGCCTGGGCGGGCGCGGCATTGCCATCATCAACGCCGACCAGGAGTTTGCCCCGCGCTGGCGCCGCCGTGCCGCCGGTGCCACCGTCCTCGACTACGGCCTGCGCCACCCGGCGGCGATCAGCGCCAACACTATCAGCAGTCGCGGTACCGCCGGCATCAGCTTTATCGCCAGCACGCCGGCGGGGGATATCCCCGTCGCCCTGCGCCTGCCGGGTATGCACAATGTGTCCAACGCGCTTGCGGCCATTGCCGTGGGTCTGACCTGCGAACTGCCGCTGTCGGAAATTGCCGTCGGCCTGGCCTCGGTGGCGCCCATTCCCGGTCGTCTGGTGGTGCGTCGAGGTGCCGGTGGCAGCACGGTGATCGACGACTGCTACAACGCCAATCCGGGCTCGGTGCGCGCCGCCATCGACCTGCTCGCCGAAGGTGGTGGCCGGCGCACCCTCATCCTCGGCGCCATGCGCGAGCTGGGGGAAGAATCCGCCGCCCTGCACCGGCAGATGGGCGAATACGCCCGCGAGCGGGGCATCGACCAGTTCTGGGGGGTGGGTGAGGAGCTGTTGCCGGCAGTGGCGGGCTTTGGCGAGGGCGCACGGCACTTTGGCGACCGGGCCGGGGCCATCGCCGCGTTGCCCGGCGCTTTCGGCCCACAGGACACGGTATTGATCAAGGGCTCCCGCAGTGCCGGCATGGAACAGATTCTGGCGGAACTCGCCACCGATAGCGACAGTGAGGGCCACTGATCATGCTGTTGCTGCTGGCGGAGTACCTCACCCAGTTCAAATCCGGCTTCCAGGTGTTCGGCTACCTGACTCTGCGCGGCATTCTCGCCGCCGGTACCGCCCTGGCTATCTCCCTGCTGGTGGGGCCGGCCATGATCCGCCGCCTCAACCACTACCAGGTGGGACAGGCGGTGCGCGAGGATGGCCCCCAGTCCCACCTGAAAAAATCCGGCACGCCGACCATGGGCGGGGCGCTGATTCTGGTGGCCATCGCCATCAGCAGCCTGCTGTGGGCTGACCTGCGCAATCCTTATATCTGGGTGGTGCTGCTGGTGACCGCGGTGTTCGGCGCGGTGGGCTGGGTGGACGACTACCGCAAGGTGGTGGAGAAGAACCCCCGTGGGCTGCCGGCGCGCTGGAAATACTTCTGGCAGTCGGTGGCGGGCTTCGCCGCGGCGCTCTACCTCTACCTGAATTTCGACACTCCGGTGACGACGGAGCTCTATGTGCCCTTCTTCAAGGACTTTGCCTGGAGCATGGGGCCGCTGTTCGTCCTGCTGGCTTATTTCGTGATTGTCGGCGCCAGCAATGCGGTCAACCTGACCGATGGCCTGGACGGCCTGGCCATCCTGCCCACGGTGATGGTGGGTACGGCGCTGGGCATTATCGCCTACCTCACCGGCCGCATCGACTTCGCCGGCTACCTGCACATTCCCTACGTCGCCGGCAGCGGCGAGCTGGCGGTGTTCTGCGGCGCCATCGCCGGGGCCGGACTCGGCTTCCTGTGGTTCAACACCTATCCGGCCCAGGTGTTCATGGGCGACGTCGGCGCGCTGGCGCTGGGGGCGGCGCTGGGCACGGTGGCGGTCATCATCCGCCACGAAATCGTATTTTTCATCATGGGCGGGATTTTCGTG
>JBKDZQ010000461.1:0-2367 GCA_047971325.1 Parahaliea sp. | reverse complement strand
CTTCCAGTGTTTCAGCATCAAGCTTTGCAATACGGTCGTTTCCTGATATCCATATGACTCGCCTGCCATCGAGATAGGTGCCGGAATACGTTGGAGGGTAGGCATTGATGGGACCCGTGGGAACCCATGTCCAGTCTTCCTGACCCAGCCTGCGACCCGGGCCGACAGGCCCCGCAATAGTAGTCCGGTTCGCGCGATAATGGGTCACCGGATAACTTGAATCGGCAAGATGGGGATTGCCGGGAGGCATCGCATGTTCAGCGGCCTTGTCTGCTGCCTCGGCGGCAACACCTGGCCCGACAACTAGCGAGAAGATCACGCTGGCCGAGAAGAGCACAGCGCTACAGCCAGCCCCCGCTGGCGGATGGAATACAGCGCGGAACAGGCTAAACCAGGAATGCGATCGATAGTCAGCGCTCATACCAGTACCTCTACCATTTGTGACGAAGCTGCACACCCTCGCGATGCCTGCGAATCGCGGCGTCGCGTTGTTCAGGGCTGATTAACGGGGTATCCGCCGGCAGATACTCGCGCACATTCTCAAGTTTCACCCGGGTGACTTTTGGCACCGGCTGGCTACTGCATCCAGTCCAGCGACCATAGATCAGTCCCCGAAGATACCCGGTAGTGTCCAGCCAGTTCGGCACACCCGGGTCACTCGATGCAATGACTGCCCGGAACTTGCCATCGCCGTCCAATCTTGCGGTATAGCCATTCACCGAGCTCTGGCTGTGCATCCATCCGACAGTGCGCCAAAGGAAATCGCTGAGCTGGAAGTTCCAGTACCTGCATGTCTCGGGAACTTCCGTCTCCAGAATCAGCGCCTCATCGGCGGAGATATCGAAAACTCCCTCTATATAGTGCTGATAACTCACTCCGCCGAACTGGTTCAAGGTCCGCACCCTGACTCTGTTGACCAGATCATCCTTGCGCAGATTATTGATATGCTCTATTGCGTATCGAACCCACCCCGTCGTGGTGCGAGTCAGTGCTTTGAGCTGCGTTTCGATCTCCTGTGCTGTAGCTCTTGGTCTGACCGCCGGCAGATCCAGCCGCTCAATTGCCAGCCTGCCATCGATCTCGCTATTCAGGTCGTACATACGCTGGCGCACCACAAAATAGCTTGCCGCCGGGTCCAGCTTCCACCAGTCCCCAGCATACCCTTCAGGCCGCTCCTGGCTAACCACCACTTCAAAATAACCGTTTTCATTGAGCGAAAGGCTGTCGAAATTGTAATTCGCAAATGTGGGGCCGAGTTCACCACTCCCCGTAGGATGGAGTGCCCCGCCGGCGAGGGCCAGATCCATGATACGCACCGTGCCGCGGTAGCCGCTAATGCGGTAGATTCCATCCCCTTCCACCCATGCTCCCAGGTAGACGTCATCCGGGTTGGGGTAACCGAAATTGTAGGCTTCGTTATTACTGGGGCGGAACTCGGGATATGCCGGGCTGGTATGAAGTAACGCGATGTAATAGGCGGAGATTTCCGAGAACATGAAACGGTAGAGTTCCTGCCGTAACAGCCCGTCCTGGGGCTGGTCGAGAAGATTCACCAGTTCCTCGCCATCATCCAGCAGCGGTTCGATATAGGCCCGCCATTCCTCGCTCACGGTTTCCCGCACATCAACTGCCCAGGTCGCCGCAGCACACAAGGCCACTATCAAACCGGGAACAGCGTACAGTATCTTGAAACGACGCATCAGAGCATCTCCTCCTGCGCGAACCTGCCGAGTTCGATAACGATCTGGCCAGGGCCAACTGTGCCTGACCACCTCGGCGGGCAATCGCGAACACCTACAGTGAAAGTCTGGCGAGGGCTTCCAGCAAAACAAACGCCCTATTCTCAACACCGTGCGGTGAGTTATCGATACCATCATTGCCTTCGCAGTTGCTTGCGCTATCGACAGTCTCCGCCCGCAGCAATGGCGCGCCAATAAAGGCAAGGACTGTGGCAACAGCTGATGATTCAACAAAGCAACGGCGCGTTAACATTGGCCACTCACCAGCGATACCCAAAAGAAACACCAAATGAACGCGGCTCACCGTAAGTCTGGGACGCCGAGTGCTCAACCAGGGATACCTGGGCGTAGTACTCTTCATCGGTGGCATTGTTCAAAAATACAGCCACATCAAACTGTTCCGATGGGCTGAACCACACTGTGCGCAAATTGACCAGGGTATAGCCGTCCTGTGGTACCTGCTCGTTGGAGTCGAAGTAAAAATCATCCGTCAGGTAGACATTGGTACTGGCTACGATTCGTCCATAGGAGAAACTTGTTTCGTATTGCACACCAAGATTTGCGGTATACTTCGGGCTGCGCAACAGACGCAATCCCGAGGCATCGGATGCGGGATCGATGGTCAGCA
>JBKDZQ010000460.1:0-2266 GCA_047971325.1 Parahaliea sp. | reverse complement strand
GGGGTGACCGTGAGCAACGCCACCCTGCACAACAGTGACGAAATCGAGCGTCTGGGGGTGATGGTCGGTGATACCGTGATGGTGCGCCGGGCCGGCGATGTCATCCCCCAGGTGGTGTCGGTGGTGGGCGACCAGCGCCCGGTGGATGCCCGGCCGGTGACCTTCCCCGGGCAGTGCCCGGTGTGCGGTTCGGCGGTGGAGCGGGAGGAGGACGAGGCGGTGCTGCGCTGCATGGGCGGGTTGGTGTGCGCCGCCCAGCAGAAGGCTGCGCTGCGCCACTTCGCCGGGCGCCGCGCCATGGATATCGAGGGTCTGGGCGACAAACTGATCGAACAACAGGTGGACCGCGCCATGGTGGCCAACGCCGCTGGCCTCTACCGCCTGGGCCACGCGCAACTGGTGGGCCTGGAGCGCATGGGAGACAAATCCGCCAGCAAGCTGCTGGAGGCGCTGGAGCACAGCAAGTCCACTACCCTGGAGCGTTTTATCTTCGCCCTGGGCATCCGCGAAGTGGGGGAGGCCACCGCCCGCAACCTGGCCCGCCACTTCGGCAACTGGGAAGCGCTGGCGGTGGCCAGCGAGGAACAGCTGCTGGCAGTGCCCGATGTGGGCCCGGTGGTGGCCGACCACCTGCGGCAATTCTTCGACGACGATACCATCATGGCGGTGGTGACGGACCTGCGCGAGCAGGGTGTGCAGTGGCCGGATGTGGAGGTGATCGCCCCCGAGGCGCTGCCCCTGGATGGCCAGACCTGGGTGGTCACCGGTACCCTGGAAACCCTGGGACGCAACGAGGCCAAGGCACGGCTGCAGGCATTGGGCGCCAAAGTGGCGGGCAGCGTGTCAGCCAAAACCACCTGCGTGGTGGCCGGACCCGGCGCCGGGTCCAAACTGGCCAGGGCGCGGGAGCTGGATGTCGAGGTGATCGACGAGGCGGCTTTCCTGGCGCTGCTGGAGCGGCACGGTCAGGGCGGCTGAGGGTGCGCTGGCTGCTGCCGTGGGTGCTGGTGTTGTGTGGTGGTTGCGCCACCAGCACCCCGGACGACGTCGACAATATCTGCAACATCTTTCGCGAGAAGGGTGGCTGGTACGAGGAGGCCGCCGGGGCGCGCAAGGAGTGGGGCAGCCCGATATCGGTGATGATGGCCATCATGCACCAGGAGTCCCGCTTCGAGGCCAGGGCCAAACCGCCGCGCAGGAAGATCCTCGGCTTCATTCCCGGCTTGCGGCCCTCGGATTCCTACGGCTATAGCCAGGCCCTGGGCTCCACCTGGAAGAGCTATCAGCGCGACGCCGGGCGCTACGGCGCCGACCGCGACGATTTCGGCGATGCCATCGATTTTATCGGCTGGTACAACCACCAGTCCTGGCGGCGCAGCGGCATCAACCGCGCCGATGCCTATCATCTCTACCTGGCCTACCACGAGGGCCACGGCGGCTACAACCGCGGCAGCTACCGCGGCAAGGCCTGGCTGGTGCAGGTGGCGAAGAAAGTCAGCCAGCGCGCCGCCCGCTACCGCTCGCAACTGTTGAGCTGCGAGGAGGAACTCAAGGATGATGGCTGGTTTTTTGGCTGGTTCTGAGACCGGGCTGGCGCACTGGCCGGATATTTCCCGGTCGGTTTAATATGTAGTGCAAACACCGCTGAACGCTGAATCCTTGTGCCAGTTTTGTGCAATGCTTGGCACACTCTGGTGCAAAGTCCAGTCAGCTATGACAGACTTAACCGCCGTTAAAAAGAAAAGCGCGGGGTATGCCCACCGCGCGGGAGTAAATTGCTGCCGTGGAACCAACCAATGTCACTTCGCCCGAGTACTATCACAAGGTGGTGGATTGCCAGTACGCCTGTCCTGCCCACACCCCGGTACCGGAATATATCCGCCTGATCGCCGCCCAGCGCTACACCGACGCCTACATGATCAACTGGGAATCCAACGTGTTTCCCGGTGTGCTCGGGCGCACCTGTGACCGCCCCTGCGAGCCCGCCTGCCGACGCGGCCGGGTAGAGAAGGAACCGGTGGCGATCTGTCGCCTGAAGCGTGTGGCGGCGGACAACAAGACGAGTATCGCCGACCGTCTGCCGGCCATTCCCCAGGAGAAAAACGGCAAGCGCATCGCCTGCATCGGCGCCGGCCCCGCCTCCCTGACCGTGGCCCGTGACCTGATGCCGCTGGGTTACAGCATCGATATCTACGACAACCAGATCGCGGGCGGCGGCATGATGCGCAGCCAGATTCCCTCATTCCGCCTGCCGCTCAAGGTGCTG
>JBKDZQ010000459.1:0-7806 GCA_047971325.1 Parahaliea sp. | reverse complement strand
CCCCTCATTATCCCTTCCCAGCTCACGCCCGGCCTCGGTCCTAAGGCTACGGCTGGCATCGTCGTAGCTCGACACTTCGCCAGACTCGATGTTGTACAACCAGCCGTGCAGTTGCAGGCGACCGTTGGCCAGCTTCGCCGCCACTGCGGGATGGGTGCGCAAGTGCTGCAACTGCAGGGCGATGTTCTCCGCCGTCACGCAGTCCAGGTGCTCTGGCGTCAGTTCGCCTTTTTGCTCGCGCACGATCTCCACCGCCGCCCGGCAGTGCCCCAGCCACTCGCGGACATGAGGCAGGGTCACCAACGTTTCCGGATGCAGGGCGCCCTTCATCGCCCCGCAGTCGGTGTGACCGCAGACCACAATGTGCTGCACCCCCAGCGCCGCTACCGCGTATTCGATGGACGCGGTCATACCGCCAGTCTGGTTGCTGTGAGGCGGCACCACATTGCCGGCATTGCGGCAGATGAACAGCTCGCCCGGCTCCGACTGGGTAATCAGGTTGGGGTCGATGCGCGAATCGGCGCAGGTGATGAACAAGACCTCTGGTTGCTGGCCCTCGGCCAGTTCTCGAAAACTCTCGGCCTTGTCAGGGTAGACTTCGCGCTGAAACTTGGCAATGCCGGAAAGCAGGTGATCCATAGGTGGCTCCTTAGGGAATGGCAATAACGGGGTGAACCTTCTCTTTCGGGTGGAAACTTACACTGATAATTTTATAGATGTATCTGCAATTTCTTGATAGATTAAAACTATCAAAACATCCCCGGAACCCTTGTGAACCAGGCCAAGACCCCCACCTTCCGGCAACTCGAGTACTTCGAGGCCGTCGCGCGACTGCTGAACTACCGCGCCGCGGCGGCGGAGCTGAACATCAGCCAGCCGGCGCTCACCGCCCAGATCAGCGCCCTGGAAGCGGCCCTCAGGGTCACCCTGCTGGAGCGCTCCCGGGCCGGCACCCACCTCACCCCCGAGGGCCGGGAGCTGCTGCCCCAGGCCCGCGAGGTGCTGGCCAGCATGCGCAACCTGAGGGAGCGGGCAGCGGTGGTCAGCGAGGGTCACCAGACCACCTACCGGCTCGGCGTACCACCCACACTCGGCCCCTACCTGCTGCCCCAGGTAATGCCGGAACTGCACAAGCTGCACGACAATCTCAAGCTGTATGTACGTGAACAGCCCCACCAGACTCTGCTACAGGAGCTGCGCAACGGTGCCCTCGACCTCGCCATCCTGCCGTTGCCGGCACGGGCAGAAGACCTGGTGATCGAAGCCCTGTTCAGTGAACCGCTACGCTACGTGGTGCCGGCGGACCATCGCCTGGCGGGCAGGCCGGTGGTGCATCCCCCGCAACTGCGGGGCGAGCGGGTGCTGACCCTGGAAGCCCAGCACCATATCCACAGTCTGGTGACGGCCGCCTGCGACCGTCTGGGGGCGCATATCGAGCGCGATTTCGAGGGCACCAGCCTCGACACCCTGCGCCAGATGGTAGTCATGGGTCTGGGCACGGCCTTTTTGCCGGCCCTGTACGTCGAGTCGGAAATGCACAATCCGGAAGCGCTTTACGTCTGCCAGCTGGAAGGTATGTCGCTGATACGCGAACACGGTCTGGCCTGGCGCGCCGCCGCCCCCAGCCGCAATTTTTTCCGGGAGCTGGCGGCGGACATCCGCGACATCGTCGCCCTGCGCCTGGGCACAGTGGTCAACCTGGCCAATGCCCCCCGGCGGCGCCCGCGGGGAGAAAAAATCCGCGCTTGAAATAAGAGAGGCCGCCGATCAACTCCAATTCACGTTAAACTGATACCGTACACCAAACTCCAGGAGCAACGCGGCATGACAGCCATCGTCATCAGCGGCACCGGCCTCTACACCCCGCCCCACGCCATCAGCAACGCAGAGCTGGTGGCGGCCTTCAACACCTATGTGGATCTCCACAACAGCGAGCACGCAGCGGCCATTGCCAGCGGAGACATGCCCCCTCTGCAGCACTCCTCAGAAGCGTTCATCGTCAAGGCCTCCGGCATCAAGTCCCGTTATGTGGTCGACAAGCAGGGCATCCTCGACCCCCGGCGCATGGCGCCCCACCTCCCCGAACGCCCGAATGACCAGCCCTCCATCCAGTGCGAAATGGCGCTGGTCGCCGCCGCCGAAGCCATGGCCCAGGCCAACAAAACTGCCACCGATATCGACGCCGTCATCGTGGCCGCCTCAAATATGCAACGCGCCTATCCCGCCATGGCGGTGGAAATCCAGGCTGCCCTTGGCATCGAGGGCTACGGCTTTGACATGAACGTAGCCTGCTCCTCCGCCACTTTCGGCATCCAGCAGGCCCGCGACGCCATTGCCAACGGCAGCGCCCGCTGCGTGCTGATGCTGAATCCGGAAATCTGCAGCGGTCACCTGAACTTCCGTGACCGCGACTCCCACTTCATCTTTGGTGACGTCTGCACCGCGGTGATTGTCGAGCGCGCCGACGGCGCCACCGGCGCCGAGCAGTACCGCATCATCGACAGCAAGCTGCAGACCATTTTTTCCAACAACATCCGCAACAATTTCGGCTTCCTCAACCGCGGTGACGAAAGCGGCATCGGCCGGCCAGACAAACGGTTCGTGCAGGAGGGACGCAAGGTCTTCAAGGAAGTGTGCCCGGCGGTGGCGAAGCAGATGTCGGCCCAGCTGGAAGCGCTGAATATCGCCCCCCGAAGCCTCAAGCGCATGTGGCTGCACCAGGCCAACCTGGGCATGAACCAACTGATTGCCAAGCGCGTGCTGGGCCATGACGCCAGCCCGGAAGAAGCACCGAACATCCTCGACGAATACGCCAATACCAGCTCCGCCGGCTCGGTGATCGCCTTTCACAAGCACCGCAGCGACTTCCACAGCGGCGATATCGGTGTACTTTGTTCCTTTGGTGCCGGCTACAGCATCGGCAGTGTAGTGCTGGAAAAATGCTGACAGAGCCCTCGCCGGGGCGAAGCCAGTGTAGTTTGGATAACCCACCCACGGAGCCCAATTTGCCAAGCTCTCGGCAAGCCGGTTGCGCAACTTGTCATCCGCATTTATCAGATCAGCCCTTAGGTGGGTCGATTTTTTTGTTAAATCCGCCGCCCTGCGTCATGTCCACCATCGTCTCGATGCGCACCAACCGGCGGCCAAGATCGATCGTCCGATCTGAAAGACGTTCGGTTTTATCACTCAACCGCTTTCCTTCGTCGGTCAACTTCAAGGTATCGATCAGCAGGTCTTTCCAGGCCGCCATGTTACTCGGCCTCCAGATGCTTGAGAGCAGCAGCGACCTTGCGATTCGCGCGCTGAGTGGACTTGATCGCCTCTTTCAATTTCACCGAAACAAGCTCCACGAGCTCTTGCGCACCCAATTCCTCGGCCTGCTGGGGGTCATAGGCGTCAATTGCCCGGCGCACCACGTCCGCGGTGCTGGTGTTGCTTTCCACAGCCAATCGCTGGATTTTCTCCACGTTACTGGCTGAAACCAGTAATTGCTTGCGTATCAATCTGCCGCTTTCTTCAGTCCGCATATATACCTCTCAAAGCCGGTATTATACACATACACACCTTCATACACACTTTATCCCGTCAGAAGGTAAAAGCAAACTGTTCAAAGTCAGTTGTGTTCAATGTCAGTTGGAAGCTGATTTTTCGCAGGCTCTGACACTGTGGCATTTCCAGCCGTGGAAGGCGGCCTGCCTGGCGCCCTTGGACAATCTCAAGCTGAAGGGTCAGCACCACTATTCGCCAACACTCTTTACCTGCCACATGAACAGGACTTCGGCAACCAGCGCCGGCTTCTCCTGGCCCTCGATATCCACGGCCACTTCCCAGGCAAGCAACAAGCGGTTCTGCGCTGAAAACGAAATGCTTTTCAGTGTCGCCGATGCCCTGATCCTCGAATCCACCTTTACCGGGCTGGGGAATCTGGCCTTATTGATGCCATAGTTCATCTGCATGAGGGGATTTTCCGGGCCGAGTATAATAGGCTCCAGCAGGGGCGGTAACAGCGACAGGGTCATGTACCCGTGGGCAACGGTACTACCGAAGGGCGTTTCGCGTGCGCGCACCGGATCGACGTGTATAAACTGGTGATCGCGCGTCACATCAGCAAAAGCATTGATCATATCCTGGGTGATCTGGATCCATTGCTGTGCCTCGCGCTTTACGCCAACCTGCTGTTTCAGACTCTCGATATCCAGCAGTTGATCTTTGGGCAACGACATTATTACACTCCATTATTTACAAGTTACACGGTATTGCACTTTGCCGACTCCCTCCACAATAGCAGATCATGAGGCCGCAACCTACACAACACTATAAGCGAAGGTGGCCTTCCCACCGCCCGCACAATCGACAATTTCTCAAGGCCGTTATCTGGATTTTGCGTACCGGTGCGCCCTAGACAGTATCGTCACAAGAATTTTAGCTATAACACCAGGCAACGGATCTGGATAGCGGCGAAAAATGATCGGGCATTCTTCACACAGCGTGTCGCAATCCCCCTGATCCTGCCCTACAGACGGAGCTGGTCCAGTTCGACCAGCAGCTCATCATGATGACTTTTGGTCTTGAACTTATCCATCACCTTCAGCAGGCGGCCGTCCTTGCCGATAATGTAGGTAGTGCGAATCAGGCCCATGAACTCCTTGCCCATGAACTTCTTCAGGCCCCAGCAGCCGTATTTCTCCGCCACCGCGTGATCCTCGTCGGACAGCAGGGGAAAGTTGAGGCCCTGCTTCTCGATAAATTTTGGCAGGCGCGCCACCGGGTCGGGACTGATGCCAAACACCGCCACGCCGCGCCGATCCAGCTCCGCGCGGATATCGCGAATGCCACAGGCCTGCACGGTGCAGCCAGGGGTCATGGCCTTGGGGTAGAAGAACAGCACCACTGGCTGCTTGCCCTTGAAGTCCTTCAGGCTGACTTTGTTGCCGTTGTGGTCGGGCAAGGAGAAGGCAGGGGCCAAGTTGCCTGTCTTTGGGTACGCCATATGAGTGTCTCTGAAGTCCGTGGATTGGTTGTGTAAACGGCCATGCGCGCCGCCGGTTTATTTAGCCGAACAATCCTCGGCTGGTCAATTAATCAGCTCGCTGAACTTCGCCGCATGAGCCTGCAGGCTTCTTTTGCTTGACGATGATCTGGCGACGGCAAGAAGTGCCAGAGCCAGGTTGTAGCCCACCTGCGCGCGCATTTGCTCGGCACTGCTGATACCGAGCATCCACTCGTGAATCAGGCCGCTGTAGAGGTTCACGATGTTCTTTGCCATGCACTTCACATTGAGGTCCGCCGATAGTTTCCGTTCGACAACGGCCTGTTGCAGCAGCTCATGCCAGATCGAGCTTCTCTGCTCAATGTAGAACGGCGTCACTGCGCGATTATCGCTGTTCATCGCGGCACAAAACAGTCCGCGATAGAATACCTCGTCCCGCCTGAAGGCCTCCGCGGCAAGGCCAATGGCAAAAAACAGCTTGTCGAGCGCATTACCGTGATGGCTGGCCTTGATACGCTGGCGGAACTCCAGCGCATCGGCTTCCATCAGCGAAGCCAGAATATTGTGCTTCGACCCAAACAGGTTATAGAGCGTGGTAATGCTGACACCGGCCTCCCGGGCCAGCTGGCGCATGGATATCCCGTTCTCATCCAGGCACCGGTCCGCTACCGACAGGATGTGCCGGCGCCTTTGGGCTTTTCCGCTTTCATGCTTGCTCAACTTCACCATGCCGTCCGATGGGCTGGGCCTTGGTTTTCGGGCTGACTACCAGGGACGCAAGACCAGGTGGAGCGGTGCTTGCCCAAAGGTGAAAACACTCAGTTGATATCTTCAACAATACCACCGTCAACGCGCAAAACCGCTCCGGTGGTAGCTGAGGCCTGCGGTGAGCAGATAAATACGATCATAGCGGCGACTTCCTCTTCGCTGGCCATGCGCCCAAGCAGCGAGGAGGAGCGATGCTCGTTCACGAACTGCGCTCCGGCCTGCTCGAAGCTGAGACCTTCAGCGGCGACGACAGGCGCCAGCATGGACCGGGCACCGGCCGACAGGGTTGGCCCAGGCAGGACCACATTAGCGGTCACGCCAGTCCCCGCCATCTGCTTGGCGATGCCGCGCGATACCGCATGCAATGCGAGTTTGGAAGCCGCGTAAGGCAGCAGATCCGATTGCACATTGCGCGCGGTTTCCGAGGAAATAAAAACCAGGCGCCCCCAGCCCTTCTCGCCCATTGCGGGCATGTAGTGGCGAGCCAGACGCACCGCTGACAGTACATTGGTCTGCCACGCCTGTTCCCAGGTGGCATCGTCGGCATCGAAGAAATCGGCCCAGCCGATAAAGGCTGCGTTATTGACCAGAATATCGGCTGCACGCTCCGCCTCGATGAGAGCGGCACAGCCGGCGACGGTGCCGACATCGGCAACGACACCACGCGCCGGGAACCCCGAACGCTCCAGGCTGTTGACCGTATCACCAACCGCCTCATCGTTGCGACCATTGACCACAACACACGCCCCCGCCCGCGCCAGACCCAGGGCTGTCGCCAGGCCGATGCCGCGCGTGGACCCGGTGACTATCGCCGTGCGGCCCTTCAAATCGATATGCATGGCCCCAGCTCCTCAGTCACCAAAAAAGTTGAGTTCCAGCAGTATGCCGTTGGGGTCGGATAGAAACAGTTGCCTCAGGCCGATGTCCTCGACCAGGTTGGACTGGAAATCGAAGCCTTGTGTGCTGAGGCGCTGCACCATGCTGTCATAGCCGCTGCAACTGAAGGCAACATGGTGCACGCGACCACTGCCCCGCGGGCTGACTTCGATATCGCCCTCCCAGGGATAGCCAACATCGGCATTGCCGACATGGACCACGGCCCGCCCGGCGGCGTCACACAGCCACGCGGCTATCGCGCGGTCGGGAAATCCGGGCGTGTCGCGCACTTCCATGTCCAGAACCCGCGCAAAGAACTCGCTGGTAGCGACAACATCCGTGGTGCGGATATTGATATGGTCTATTGCCTCAATCGTCATCACGGCCTCCTTGTTTACCTGCGCTGCCCCTCTCCCCTGTTTTATTTGCCGCTCTTGCTCCGCGACAGCTACTCTCTGCGATTGAACGTAAAAGGCACGGCAAGCCGCTAACCGGCTTCTTCCCGGCGACCGCGTATCAGAGCGGCATTGTCCGCGAGAAAGGCATCGGCTGCCGCGTCGGTCCTGGCCCAGTCCACGACTTCGCGTCGCGCGCTGATCTTCCAGCCATCGCCACGGTCCTCGTAACAGTCCTGGTAGCGGCCGGCGACAAACAGATCCTTCTCCTGCCCGTCCTCAAGCAATCGGTGGTGGGCAATGAAATAGATTTCACCAGTGGCCTGACGACCGTCGACCTCGATATCCACCTGGCCGATCAGGTGATGGCTGGATTCAATTTCAGCGAGAAAGCCCTGGGCAAAGGCCACATACTCCGCCGGGGAGCCCGCGAAAAGGCCGCAATCAACCTGGGCATCCTCATGGAAGGCGGACAATTGCAGTTCGGGAAGCAGCCTGTCCTGCACGCGCATATAGCGGCATACGGCCGCGTGGATATCCCGGCGCGCCTGGAGATCACGCAGCTCTCGGTAGAGCTCTTCCAGCTCTTCACTCATCGCATGCTCTTCCGGTAATGCGTTGGTCATTAAATTATCTGTAACGCGTTACAGATAAGATGTTTCCATAGGACCTGCAGGGTGTCAAGAAAAACGACATCAGCTTTACACGAAGAAGCCGCCAGAAAAAACGTCCTGTCTACAAGGAATTTCATCATGCGTAATTCTACTTTGTCAGATT